>NZ_CP008941.1:2307500-2470036 GCF_000742835.1 Candidatus Paracaedibacter acanthamoebae
CACCGACCATTGCATCCTTGATGATGCCGCCGCAACGCCAAGATCCCGTGCCTTCTCCAGTTCCGGTAAAAGAGCCCATGCCTGTTCCCTCTCAACCACCAGTTGTGCAACCTAAGGATCCTCCACCTCAAACAGCAGCACTGTCTCAACCGGCTAAGAATAAATTCCATGTGGTTGAAGATGAGGATATGGGGGGCTTTATTAATGCCCCTGACTCATCTGAGGATGAGTAATAAAAAAGTTAAGTTTAAGCGACTGCTTGGTCACGTAGAGCAGGCGGTAGGTTGAGCCTATCTAATAAGTCAGTGAGCTCTTGCTTAGCGGCCACATGCGAGAGGGTCATCGGTGTGCCTGTTTCGCGCATATCCAGCAAAGTCAAACCATTTAAGAACAGTTCACGGAAAATCACCCGTTCGCCGAAGCCCGGCAGTAAGCGGAATCCAATTCTCTTAGAGAGGGCCCCTAACACCCGTTCCATTTCTTCACGGTTACGAGAGTGAATGCTGGCCAACCGATTCCGCAAAACGATCCAATCAATTTTGCCCCCATCACGCATGGCGCGTTGTTTTTTCTGATCCCAAACCATTTCGGCATATGTACTTGGGCGCAAGATATCCAAAGAATCCGGCGCGAGACGAACTAACATGTCAAGGTCAATAAAGCTATCGTTAAGGGGGGTGATTAATGTGTTTGCATAGGAATGAGCAAGTCGTGATAAGTGAGTGTCACTTCCCGGCGTGTCAATGACAATAAAATGACAATCATGAAGTTGCTCTAAGGCCTGAGTGAATTGCATTTCCTCTTCTTGTCGGGCGGCTGTTGCGCTTTCAAGATTGCTGCGAAAAACTGCGATATGGGTAGGCAAAGGTAGGGCAAGGCCAGATTGTTGGACCCGGTGTTGGCGATTTTCCACATACCGTGATAGAGTCCCTTGGCGAGCGTCCACGTCAATGGACCCCACTTTGTAACCTTTCCAAAGTAAAGCTGTGATGACATGCATGGTCACCGTTGATTTGCCGGTTCCCCCTTTTTCATTGCCTAGAACGATAATATAGGGTTTAGTTTCAACACTCATAATTTATGCACCTCTGCCTTATTGTTAGCTCTAAGTTTATGCGAACTTGCTTGCAAAAAAAAGAACAGAAATCAAATTATAGTTTTTTGAATAACACCCCTTACCTTAAATCACCCATAAGTCATTATATTAGTCATCTTATTTTTTTTATTTAAATAAAATTTTCTATAATAATTGTAAAATTTAATAAAACTGATGTAATTAAAAAAATGGTTAAAAATAATTAATTATAAAGTTCATTGAATTATTTTTCAGAAATGGTGAAAAAAGCGCAATAACAGCATTTTAGGGGCTTGAAAAAGTCTTAATAAAGTATTAAAACCTCTTTCAGATTGTTGTTCTTTCGACCAGAGCCCTCGTTATTTATAAAATTTCGAGGGCTTTATTATGGAGTAAAAATATAAATGTTTTTTCGTAAAATTGTGTCTTCGTTGGTGATTGTTTCCTATACGAAGCTTGTGATCGCATCGTCGTTTGCGGTAGAGGCGGAATTTCAAAAGGCCAGCCATATTTTAAAATTATCCATTGATCGCACCGTCGACTCTACCGGGAACTCTACATTCTTAGACCTGAGGGTGGTTAAGCAAGATATAGCGACCGGCGAAAAAGAGGATCTTCCCTCGGCTCAAGTGGATTTTGAAGAACAATCGACCACAGGAACCATTGTGCCGGTGGTGGGAAAGAACGATACGTGTAGCTGGTTTGAATGGATGGTCCCCGATGTTGGCATCATTAAAGTTGACTTAAACGGCAACATAGTGCTGCAGGGAGTAACGCACCAATCGCCGACTTCTCTTCTCAAGATTAAGACCTCTCATCTCATTACTCTACGCAATTGCGCTATCCATAATTTACATTTGAGCAGCCATGCCGCCTTATTAGAGGGAAACAATCGGTTAACCAACTATAAAGCCAATCATACATTTGGCATCACCGCTTTTAATGGGGGCCAAGAACAGCTCAAGAATCTTCTTTTAAAGCAAGGTCGTTTCTTGAATGCGACGACTCTCTCTGTGCAAGGTGAAGGGATTTGGGATCTGCGTGGCAATTCTTTTGTTAACCAAGGGAATCTTATTATTGGAGCTCAAGGCCATACCATTAACAATGCATCCCTAGTCTCTAATCTGGGTTGTATTCAGGGCGGTCAACTCCAGCTTTGGGCAACGAACTATCTCAATTCGGGCACCCTGGATTTAGCCAAGTTACGCATTCACACCCGGGAAAATATGATTAACCAAGGCCAGATTCATACAGCCGAGGAGGGAATCTATCGCTTTGGTAGCCAATTGATCAATAGCGGTCAGATAACCAGCGACAATACTTATCTATTTGCTTCTACCCGGGCAATAGGCACGTTGATAAATAAGGGGTCTATGAGCGCTCCACAGGGAAATTTTAAAAGCCTTAAGCTCATTAACAATCAAGATATCGGCCATCAACGCACTCTGCTACAAGATAGCCATTTGACTAATACGCAGTCGATAGAGTTAGGGGAAATCCAATCAACCTCAATCCTCCTAACGTTGCTCAATTCAGGATCGTTGACAGGAAGCGGTACATTAACCCTGAGAGCAGGCGAAAATTCTGGTGCCATGACGGTAACAGACTTAGTGTTCACCCCATCCTGTGATCCATTGAGTCACTCTCAACCCTTTAAAAATTCAGGGAGCTTGAGAGGGCAAACGGTGACCTCGTTAGGACAAGCCCTCGCGAATCAAGGGCAGTGTGAGATGGAGGTTTTGACTTTAAATAACGGAGCCAAATTGACCAATGGGGCTGGAGGAGAACTTGATATTGATTTACTCTTCTTACCGGCAGGAATTCTGCACAATGAAGGGATGGTGCGCGTGCAGGCATTGGATGGAGAGTCTCTCGATCATGCTTCTTTAATAGAGAATTCTGGACGGTTAGAGCTCAGCCATATTCTTCAGAACGACTATCAAGATCTGGATGGGCGTATTCTCGCGCTTATTTTAAATAATAATGGTCAGTTTATTGCTAACAGCGATTTAGTCTATGATTATTTCCGGATTTATCGCGGCCATTATCTAAGTCGCTCTCTTAATCGTAATGTGAATGTAAAGGTATCTCCTCATCAAGGTTATTACCCTTCTAATCCGCCCCAGAGATGGTTTATCGACGGTAGAGTATCGGCACCCTCCTTGAGGATCAAGCATCTTCCTTTAGCCGATGAATTTCTGCGAACCCTCAGCCGTACCCATGTTATTGACGAAAGTACCACTTGGGCTGCCTGGATTTATTTGTCTTTTTATAATTCGATCGTTTCCCAATCTCATGATCTCTCAAGTTTAGGACACCTGATTTTAGAAGGATGGCATCCTATCGCAACATTGGCGTTCCAAGACAATATTATTACTAAAGGAATTTCCCTGCGTAATTTCAACCATATTTCTATAGAAAAGTCTCTTCGCGCCACCACGGGCAATATTAAAGTCGATCAAACAGATGCCTTAAGGGTGGGTGTTGACAATGACCATCTAGGAGAACTACGCGCGGATCAGGGTGAGATTGATGTCCAAGTTAATAACTTAGCCGATCTCCGGTATGCAAAGGCTTATGCAAAAAACAAACTGGAGATTGAGTCGCTTAATAAAACCGTTCAATTTGGTGAAAGGGTCATTGTGCCAGCTCATGAAGTGGCCCAAAAAGTTCCCTCAGATCCAAATGAATTTATGGGGAGAGCAACCTTTGGTTCAGCAAGCCGTTCTACAGAGTTTTATCTTCCTAATAAAAGTTGTCTTCACAGCGAAACAAATCGTGTTGTTTTAAAAGCAAAAGAACAAATTGAGGGTCAATTTGGTTCTGTCTTTGGGGGACAAGGTTTCCATTTCAAAGCCGCCGATATTAATTTATTGAATACCAATTTATTTTTACTAGGCGATTCAACCATTGAAGCCAATTCATTTCATTATCACCGTACACCAAATGTCAAGTTAAGTTTTGGGAATATAGGAGATACGTACAATATAAACTATACGGTTCAAACTTCGCACGTTGCTCGTCTTTTCTTATTAGGAAACTTAAATCTCTTAGCACCTCACTTTGATGTTTCAGGAAATGATGGTTTCATTTCGGGAGATCTTATTCGGTATGGTCAAATTCTTGACGACCAATCAGAATTTATTCGCTTCAAGTCTTATCTTCATTTTCAAGAATACTTTAAAAAGAAGATTGTCATTCCTGTTCCTATGTGTTTCGGCCGTCACATAAGAATAGAGTTTCCCTATAAAGCTGATTGTGTTGGCACGTCGGGAGGTAACTTTGTTCTTGGCCAACGATTATCGCTTGATAGGGGGGGTGAATTGAGCGTTGAGGGTGGTGACCTCTCCGCTCAGCATATAAGGGCTAATCTATCAGCTGTCCAACTTCAAGCCTTAAGGGCTGCCATTCAGCGTGCTCCAAGCCAAATTACTCGTCTTGATACAGAGATGGAAGTTATGGCTCAAGGCAACCCTCTTATTAACCAAACAGCTGAGGGACGATTAATTGTTGGAACAGAAGACTCTACGATCGTTCAGCGTCCTCTTCATCTGCCTTTCTTAGACCCCGTCCGGGGCGTGCTGACGCTTACTCTTCCTCAAGATATTGATTTCCGAATGGACCCAACCCTGGAGGCCCTTTCCTTGATGTATCATTTCCATCGAACCACGGGCCGAGTTTATGATAACCAAGGAAACAGTGGAGTGGCAGCGTACAAGGCCGGACTCACAATGGGAAGAGGTTTAGCACTCCTGGGAATACCTTTAACCCCCCAATGGTTAGGAACTCTGAATACAGTTCTTTTATTTTATCAAACTGTCAGCTGTAATGGTCAACAATACTTGGTTCCTCACGCCTATATTCCTCAAACAACCCAAGCCGATCGGGTTCAGCGAAACGGCGCGCTTCAATCGAGAACCATGGATCTGACAGCCGGTACCAATACCTCCCAAGGAGGGACCTTAAGCGTTGCCGGCCCTCAAGCCTCGATGAACCTTAATTTTGGGCGCCAAGAGAGCCGCTCGGCTAACATTCCTGGCGTTGGGTCTATTGCTCCCCAAGAAATTAATGAGAACGGCGATCTTAATAAGACATTGAGAGCTGACTCTACCCTGACTGACCTAACCATGTCAGCTCCTCAAGGGAATGCTCACTTGAAAGGGGAGGGCAATGTTACGCTCGTTAATTCAACGCTCAGTGCCGGTCACACCACAACGGTGGAGGTGGATCACAAATTAACGTTAAAGTCGAGTAGCGCTGTGAGTGATCAGGGGCCGACCCGAGTCACGGTGGGTGACTTGGAGATGGAAACGTTGATCGAAACCATCTATACAAGTAATGGCTATTATCAGCGAGCCGCGCGCGATGCGACGCTTGGTAGTAATTGCTCACTTCTTTCTGTGCAAGTGGCTAACGATGCTGAGGCTCTGGGAGCTCTCTTTTATGGGACGGCCATTGATTTTACCACCGGCGGTACCCGGCATTTTGGGGCCGTGGCGCAACAGGGTGCTTCAGAAACTCATACGAAGAAGAAAAGCACTTACCGGGAGTGGTGTACGTATCACCTCACGCGTCTCCTTATTAAAGAAAAACCGGATAATGGAGCGGCTGAACCATCTTCTCTTAGGCGCGGTATGCCGCTTCGTTGCCCCTCTCGAGAGGAGCAAAGCTTAACAGATTTTTATGAAAACCCAGTGTCCAGTGCTGGTAATGATTGTGCTTTCAACTGCTTAGGCATCAGCCGTGAGGAAGCTTTAACGCTGTTGCTCTCGTTGAAAGACAAGCCCGAAGCGCGACAAATTGTTGCCCCGGAAATCCGGCTCGCGTATATTGCTGGCGATCTCGACCTGCTCCCTGGTTTTGCCACCATGCCTGCTTACCAAAGCTTGAAAGCCTACAAAGGATTGCTGCAAAGCCTTACGCAAACCGTGGATACAGGGTTGCGCTCGGCATTGGGCTTGACGGATAGCCAGAGCTGGAAGGATGCCTACACGTCTATTCAAACTCATAACCTGCAGGACCAGTACTCAGACTTTATGGAGAAAGCCAATCATTACCTTACCTTTGATGCAGAGTTAGGGGCTTTTGCTGAACGCCCGGAGGTTTATGAACGGTACCTCTATAGTTATGTGGATACCAATAAGATGATGGGCTATCAGTTCGACCAATTTGATGCCCGGTTAGGGGTTTGGAAAAGGAGCAGCTCCGCCTTTGACCTTCTCGCTCGACAGCTCGGTCAGAAACTGCGGATTATGTTCAACAATAAGGAGACGGGAGCTTTTGATCTGATCCATGAGGATGATTTTGACGGCGAGCCCATCACGCTATTGCATACCCGGGCGGGGACGCAAGATGGCTTTTCCGCTACCAAGGAAGAGACCGAGACGGCCCTCAATCACTTTAATGTGTTGCTCACGGCCGACCAACAACAAAATCTTTCAGCTGACTTTGACAGGAAAGCGGCGGATGGAGCGATCTATATCTCTTCGGAAGGGAATGCTCTGGACGAGGGAATCGTCATGCAGTCCTTAACCGGGGTGACCAAGAAATCAGGTGGCGTCTTAATAGAGACTATTGTGCAGAATTGGATGCGAGAACAAACAATAAGCCGCAAGAAAAAGTGGACTAGTCGGACCAAAAGAGTTCAGACCACCCACTTTATCGCCCAAAGTCAAGCCTGTAAGACGACGGCCCCCCAAGGGGAGGTTGAGTTCTTAGGTGGCAAAGGGCTCTTCTTAACCGCTAGTGAGATTCGGGCCCGCAAGATTCGCCTGCAAGCGGTAGACGGTGTGATCAATTTACTCACAGCCCTAGATATCGACTCGGTTGAGACGAAGAAGCGGTCTAAAGATGCGGTCTGGAAATGCCAATCTCAAACCTTTGATTATCACGAGACCCGCCGTCCTTGCCAGTTATTCTACGATGAAGAGGAAGGAGGGATTGAATTCCTGACACCAGAAGGGATTGTGGTGGAAATGGTGCAGGAGAAGCATTCGCGCACTGACGGGGATAAGAATCAAGGTCGACCGCGGGAATGGCAACGGCTCAAGGATTACAGTAATCTGCCTGGCTATGAATGGATGAAACTTCTCGATGAACGAGAGGATGTGGTGCGCATTTATGTGGATGAGCGGCATGATTCGGGACGTTTCGCCCATCAAGGGATGAGTGCAGCCGCCAAGGTTGTAGCCTCGATCGTCTTGACCATCTGTACCGGTGGGGCGGGAAGTCTCTTGACCATGGTAACGTCCAGCTTAATGAACAGCATGATCATCAACACCCTGGACCAACGGGGCCGAGTCGATCGAGCCGCTAAAATCACTTTTAGTAAAGAGTCGTTAAAAGGGTTGGGGGCGCAAATCTTAGGCCAGGCTTTATTATCCGGCGTCGATGCGTTGGGTGAAACGCTGTCTAAGGCAGCCTCGACAACGGCCCAAACCGCCACTCAAACGGTCACTCAAGCGACGACCAAAGCAGCGACCCACTCCGTGACCTGGGTTGATCGTTTCCAGAAAGCCCTCTCTACCAGTTTAAAAACCAACCTGGCGAACGGAGCAGCGCGTGGCCTGGTTTATGGCAATTGGCGGGATCAGCTGAAAGAAGCGGGGATTAACTTTGTGACCGACACCGCTGCTCAGTTTGGAGCTGAGCAAATTGGGGTGGGCCGCAAGGAGGAGATCAAGCAAGACTTAAAGGCCGGTCAGATTGATCTTTATAACTATCTGTCGCACAAGGTCTCTCATGCAGCGTTAGGCGCGGCGACGCGAGCCGCCAATGCAAAACTGAGCGGCGGCAATCGTAAAGAGGTTAAAAAGGCCGCCAAAGGCGGTGCCATTGGGGCTGCTTCTGCAGAAATGCTGGCGGAAGCCATGATGCCATCAGCCTTAAAGCGGATTGAGAACCGCCTGGCAAAGGACGGTCTCACTCCCGGGACTCAAGCTTATACAAAAGGTCATCAAACCTTGCTGGCAGAGGAACTCAAAAACCTCAAGGCGTGTGGCGAAATAGCAGCGGTAATTACCGCCCAAGCCATTGGTGGGGATATTGAAGCAGCACAACTGGCTGCCCGGAATGCATTGACTTATAATAGTGCACATGTCTTAACAGGATTATCGATCATTTCTGACACGGCCACTGCCGACTTTTTTGAACAGTACAAACAAGCAGAAGAAGACGAAGCAACGTGTGTCCAAGCAGAAGCAGAGTTGGAAAAAGCTTTGCAGGACTGGAAAGAGTTAAAGGATACAGATAAGAGGCTACAGAAAGGTCGTTACCAAGAGGAACAAGGAACGACAGCGAGCGTTACCGACGCTGTATCGGCTTTATTGTTTGATGTGGCTAGTCGCGATAAGCGTGTGGCGACGACTCAAGGTCTTCAAGCCATGGGGGATAAGGTTCGAGGCCTTATTAATCAGTATGAAGATTCCTTTAGTAACCGTACTCAGTTGATTGAAAGATATCCCCTCATCAATATGAAAGAACTCAGCCGGGCGAGTATCGTGGACCAAGCCAAAGAAACTTTAGCCAAATATACTCAACCTGTCTTAGGGGTGATGAGTGAAAGCTCGAATGCATCGCTCCAGACTATGGCGATGATGGGGGCTAGCACTTTAGCAACTTCCCGCGTCTTAGCCCCCCAAGCAAGCCTGTCTGGGACTATGGCTGTTCGAGCAGCTGCCATCGGGGGTGGTGAAGCAACCCTGGGAAGTGCGATGGGGAGAGGAATGGCGCGAGCCCCTAAAAACCCAATATTTGGAGGGGGAGCTGTTGTTGCGGGGAGTGTTGGGTATGGTGTTCATCGGGTTTACGAGTATTACAAAGAAACCCAAAGAGCGTCTGCCGATCAAGCCACCGCTTACCGTGAAGACTTAAGGCAAGGTTATAGTGATATCCAAGCCTCTCGCAGTCAAAACTGGATGAGCCAAAATGCTCATGCTTATCCGACCGGCGATGTCCCTATCCCTGGTCTCTATAATCCAAGGACAGACAAGGGTAAAGAGAAGCTGACAGATCATGATATCAGTACCTTTGATGCCCATGCCGCTAATGCACGCTGGGTTGATCTAGGGTTTGATACTCATACGGGTAGGGTGCAAATTCTCTCTACCCCGCTTCCTGAACCCTCACAACCAATCTTAGAAGGGTTTGACCAGTCAGAGATCTTAAAAGGGTACCTCGAAGGTTATGACCATATCCCTCCGACCATAGGGATCACCCTCGAAGGCTTTGACATATATAATGGGCCGGAGATGAATGTGTTGACAAGTGATAATGCTGAAAATCATACGAGCACACAAATTACAAGCGACCTTGAGAAGTGGGCTAGAGAACCTTCTAGTATTCAAGACCAGATGGCTTTAGAAGCAGCTAGAAGAGGGGAAGGAAAAAGAATTATTAAAAATTTAAATGATCCTCTTTATAAAGGCATGGAAAAAATGGAATATAAGGTTAAATCAGCTACTGGAAAAGATTCGGTGGTCCATTATGTGAGAGATCCAAAAACTGGGAAATTAATGGACTTCAAATTTAAAAAGAGAAGTATAGACTAAATAAATTAAGGATAAGGCGTATGATAAAGGTAATATGTAAGTATGCAAGGCTAAGCGATGTTCCTAATTCTTCTGCACTTGATAATTATAGGCAGGATGTAAACCCACTCGATTATGATTTTTATCTTACTGGTGGCATATTTTACCAGGTTCTAGGAGTAACATGCAGATCTTCTATACCTTGGCTTTACATCGTTAGACATGATGAAGGAAATAATATAGATATACTTCCAGCAGTTTTATTCGATTTTGATTGGCAGAAAGTTCCTAAAGATTGGTATATACGTATCAATGGATCAACTGGGGAGAACATGGAGTTATTGCCAGAAAAATTAGTTCATATTGATCACTGGTATGAAAGGTATATTGATGAAGATCCTGCTATATTAGAAATTATATCTCTGACAATACACAATAATAGTCAGCAAGAGGGTTAGAAAATAACCTTCGTACATTAAAGTGCAAGAGGGACAAAAGCCTCAATCCAAAACGGCGAGATCTCTGTCTATTCCGAAGGCGACGCCTTAGATATCGGCATGCTCACGACCGGCACCAACAAAATCTTCTTAGGCGCGAGTGGTAGCTATGCGCAGGAAGCGGTCTATGATTGGTACCAGCGCCAAGAAATTAAGAAAAAGCGCCGGTTTAATAAACTAAGTGGCTTTGCTAAAACCCGCCGCTTAGAAAGCAAGCACACATACCAAGTCGCTCGGCCTTGCACCACCATCTCGACGAATAAGAAAGAGATTGATCTGTACGGTGGCAAAGGTGTGTCGCTGCGGGGCAGTGTTCTCCAAGGTGGCAAGCTGACGGTGGAGGCCAAAGAAGGTCTTATTCACTTGCTCACGACCATGGGCATGGACTGTGTGGAGGTGAAGAAATCCTCCAAGGATCCGTTATGGCAGTCAAAGTCTCAAAGCTTTGAGTATCACGAGAATCGCCAACAATGCCAATTCCATTATGACGAAGCGCAAGGCGGCATTGAGTTCAAAACCCCGGAAGGGATTGTGGTTGAACTCGTCACCGAAAAGCACTCCAAGGCGGATGGCAAGAAGGATAAAGGCCGGCCGCGGGAATGGCAACGGCTCAAGGATTACAGTAATCTGCCTGGCTATGAATGGATGAAGCTCCTCGACGAACGAGAGGATGTGGTGCGCATTTATGTGGATGAACGCCATGACTCTGGTCACTTTGCCCATCAAGGGATGACAGCTGCCGCGAAGATCATAATAACCATTATTATAACGCTGTGTACAGCGGGTGGAGGTCTGGCAAGCCTGGGGGCGACCGGCGGAACTGCAGCGGCTGGTGGTGCTGCAGCCAGTACGGTAACATTCAGTAGTGTGGTGTCTTCCATGGCCATGGGAGCGTTACAAGGCGGCCTTGCGGCGGCGAGTAATCAGTTGATGTTCTCCATGATCGACAATCGCTTGAATATGAAGAATGTCAGTCGAGAGATGACCTCTTCCAGTACATTAAAGAGCATCGGCCAATCAGCGATGACGGCGGGATTAGGGAAAGGCTTAAGTTATGCAACGGGTATTCCAACCACCGGTTTACATGGCTTTGAAGAGCAAGCTTGGGGCAATGCTATTACAGCCGCGGCGAGACTTGGAACGGGGCTTGCTTTTGGTGAAAAGCCGAAAGATGTCCTGAAGAGCACAGTGGTCAACTATGCAGTTGATGTGGCCTCTGGCACGATAGCCAATAAGATCGGGGATTGGCGTCTGGAAGGGTTAGATCCGGTTGTGCATAAAGGTGTGCATGCTTTAGCCGGCGGCTCGATGCAAGGATTGCTGACAGCTTTGTTAGGCGGTGACCGTAAGGAAATTCTCAAAGCCATGGGGGGAGGGGCCATGGGAGCCGTTGTTGCCGAAACCGTTGGTGAAGCCAAGGGGCTGTCAGATCTTGAAAATGGAGATCTACACGGTGGGAATTTTAGGGAGGAAAGTGCGAAGCTCTCAAAACTCTCTTCGTTGCTGGGTCAGTTAGGCGCAGAATTATCAGGATTAGATTCCTTGGCTGCTTTGCGGGCCGGTGAAAACGCGGTTGAGAATAATTGCCTACCGTTGTTAGCAGCGCTTGCCTCGACAGGAGGCGGTGCAGCGGGTGGAACGGCTGCTGCTACAGGAGTGGGTAGTACTTTAGCCTATTATGGTTCTGCAATATTGGCGGGAATAGGTCTGAGTTACTTGGCGGATAAACTTTCTGAGAATTCCATGGATGCAGCTCCAGAAGGAACAGGTTGGGTTGATGAAGGGGTAAATACGGAAGAAGGAAAAGCAACAATTCTTTCAACACCGATACCAGCTATATTGTCAGTTCTTGAAGGGTTTACACCGCCACAGTTCGATCGGCGTTATGGTGATGAAGGCTTCCAAACGTACCAAGGACCCGATGCGTCGGTGTTGACAAAGGATGGGGAGTATTCCATAAAATCTAGATTGAAAGATGCACAATTGCCAACTCAAGGAAAGATAAGGTTTATACCTAGAAAAAGCTATAATCCAAGCAAACCACTTGACCGAGGGGATTCATATGGATATGTGGATAGATTTGGGAATGAATGGACAAAAGGACCTTCAAGAACTGAAGGACAAGATTTTGAATGGGATATTCAATTGTCGAGGCAAGGTCAAAGTAAAATTGGTTGGGCATCAAGAGATAATAAACATGTCAATGTCTCTTTAGATGGAAAAATTACTCACAAATAAGGATAAGTAGAAATGAGTTTAATATTAAGGATTATTTTTGATGCTTGTACCCCTGAGCAATCAGCTAATTTATATTCAGAGATATTAAGCAAGGTATATGGTTTGAATAAAGAATTTAGAAGAGAACAATTTCGTCCTTATTGGAAAATTGAAAATTCATATGAAAGTTTGTTTATTTTGGATTCAGCCAACCTTGTTACAATAAGAGAAATTAAAGAGAAATTATTTCCCGGAAGTAAATACCTTCAAGCATCAGAAATTATATGGGATAGAAATAGAGAGCCCATAAGTAATACATCCTTAATGCCTGAAGTAAGGTGGATACATCTGGAAGTAATAGAGTAAACTTACCTGTTTGGACATTTCGTTAGGATGCCGCCCTTGAAGCAAATAGTTCACTATTGGAGAGATAAGAAATGAAAAAACATCCATATGCTCAATTCGAAAATACTGAAAACTGGAAAATATTAAAGTCAGCTTTACTTAAACTTAAAAAAAATAAAGATGTGGAGTTTAATACTCCTATGGAGTACATTTTGGGTTTTTTAGTTCAGAGCTTGTATGAAACTAAAATAAAACCTCAAACAAATAAATGTGAGCAAGATTGATGGCTGTATCAGGCACCCTCCGTCTTCTATTGTCACTACCGGGAATAAAATGATACAGGGCACCGAGAAAAAAATGATACAGTGAGCGATCCCAGATGCCGTCTTTTAAGAAATGTCAACACCGAAAAGCACTCCAAGGCGGATGGCAAGAAGAATAAAGGGCGGCCGCAAGAATGGCAACGCCTGAAAGACTTCAGCAACACGCCGGGGTATGAATGGATCAAACTCTTGGACGAGCGCGAAGATGTGGTCCGTGTCTATGTTGATGAACGGCATGAGACATCCGAGGCTCGCCATCAAGGGATGACAGCTGCCGCGAAGATCATAATAACCATTATTATAACGCTGTGTACAGCGGGTGGAGGTTTGGCAAGCCTGGGGGCGACCGGCGGAACTGCAGCGGCTGGCGGTGCTGCAGCCAGTACGGTAACATTCAGTAGTGTGGTGTCTTCCATGGCCATGGGAGCGTTACAAGGCGGCCTTGCGGCTGCGAGTAATCAGTTGATGTTCTCCATGATCGACAATCGCTTGAATATGAAGAATGTCAGTCGAGAGATGACCTCTTCCAGTACATTAAAGAGCATCGGCCAATCAGCGATGACGGCGGGATTAGGGAAAGGCTTAAGTTATGCAACGGGTATTCCAACCATCGGTTTACATGGCTTTGAAGAGCAAGCTTGGGGCAATGCTATTACAGCCGCGGCGAGACTTGGAACGGGGCTTGCTTTTGGTGAAAAGCCGAAAGATGTCCTGAAGAGCACAGCGGTCAACTATGCAGTTGATGTGGCCTCTGGCACGATAGCCAATAAGATCGGGGATTGGCGTCTGGAAGGGTTAGATCCGGTTGTGCATAAAGGTGTGCATGCTTTAGCCGGCGGCTCGATGCAAGGATTGCTGACAGCTTTGTTAGGCGGTGACCGTAAGGAAATTCTCAAAGCCATGGGGGGAGGGGCCATGGGAGCCGTTGTTGCCGAAACCGTTGGTGAAGCCAAGGGGCTGTCAGATCTTGAAAATGGAGATCTACACGGTGGGAATTTTAGGGAGGAAAGTGCGAAGCTCTCAAAACTCTCTTCGTTGCTGGGTCAGTTAGGCGCAGAATTATCAGGATTAGATTCCTTGGCTGCTTTGCGGGCCGGTGAAAACGCGGTTGAGAATAATTGCCTACCGTTGTTGGCAGCGTTTGCCTCGGCTGGGAGTGGTGCAGCGGGTGGAACGGCTGCTGCCACTGGCGTAGCAACAATGGGCAGTACCTTAGCTTATTATGGCTCTGCAATATTGGCGGGAATAGGTCTGAGTTACTTGGCGGATAAACTTTCTGAAGATTCGATGGATGCTGCCCCCGAAGGAACAGGTTGGGTTGATGAAGGGGTAAATACGGAAGAAGGAAAAGCAACAATTCTTTCAACACCGATACCAGCTATATTGTCAGTTCTTGAAGGGTTTACACCGCCACAGTTCGATCGGCGTTATGGTGAGGAGGGCTTCCAAGCTTACCAAGGACCCGATGCGTCGGTGTTGACAAGTGATTCTCTATTACCCGGTGAAGGCCAGGTTGATACATATGGTGGACTTGGTCGTATCAGTAAAAGGGGAGATAATTTGGCAAGGCATCATATACCTAATGATAATTATATGGCGTCAAGAAGAATTGCTAAAAATGATGGAATAGCTATAATGGTGGAAAGTCCTACTCCCGGTGTAGGAGGCCGACATAGAGAGATACACACATATATACCTAGGCAAGACACTACTATGCAGCCCCGTGAGGCTTTAGCTCAAAGTATTCAATTAGCCCGCCGGATATATTCTGAAGATGGAATATACACACCTGAAATACGCTCAGCATTGCAAGATGTTATTATTAGAAATAAGGTTCATTTCCCCGATCTTTATAAGAAGGACAATTTAAATGACTGAATTACAATCTCTTTATAAGTTACTGGATGATTACAGTGAGTTTAATGTTTCAGGCAACCCTGATAAATTTTTAGACTCTGCAGAGAAAATTATCTTAATTAACGATCCTAATTCAATCCCAATTCTTCTCAGTTATTTTGATGATAGCAGAGAATATGGATGGGTTTTTGAGACTCTAATGATTTCTCTGGAAAGGTATTCAGAAAGTGAGCATATTCAAGCACTTTTAAAAAATCTGGAGACACTTCTTAAAAAAGCTCCCAATTGGGCTAGCTCAATATTTAATAGAATTCTGAATACAGAGAGGGGGATAAGTTTATTTATCCAATATATCCACCTAACATCCAAAGAATCATTATTAAAACTATTTAATTTGATGGAAGTTGAATTTCCCCACCATCAGGAATTAATTAAAACACTCAAACAAAAGATGGCGTATTCCACCTAAGTTTTCCTTCTAATTTTTTTACAATAAATATCTTTTTAGTCTATGCAGAAGCGATTTCTAAGAAAAAAGAAGGGGCAAGAAGAATAAAGGCCGGCCGCAAGAATGGCAACGCCTGAAAGACTTCAGCAACACGCCGGGGTATGAATGGATCAAACTCTTGGACGAGCGCGAGGATGTGGTGCGCCTCTATGTGGATGAACGCCATGACTCCGGCCACTTTGCCCATCAGGGGATGACAGCTGCCGCGAAGATCATAATAACCATTGGCTCCGTCAAGTTGTTGAGATTAATAGGCGCCTAGTTTAAAATCCTTTTGAAAAAATGAGGGTCGAACCATGAATGAGCGGTATAAAGGCTATCGGATGCCTAAAAGCATTATTGGTTATGCTGTGAGACGATATTACCGTTTTAAGCTGAGCTTAAGAGATGTTAGTGAAATGCTTTTAGAACGCGGTGTCGAAGTTACTTATGAAACGATTCGTAATTGGTGTCGTACCTGGGGCCCAGTGTTTGCCAAAACAATACGTCGCAAGAGAGGCTCTTCTTTCAAAGACAAATGGCACATTGATGAAATGAGAATAAAGATCAAGGGAGAAATCTTTTGGCTCTGGCGCTTGATCGATAGTGACGCTGAGGAAATAGAGATTCTTCTCCAAAAAAGACGCAATGCCAAAGCCGCTATACGATTTTTGAAGTTGGCCCTTAAAAGAGTTAGAGTTTCTCCAAGGGTTATGATCACGGATAAACTGAGAAGTTACAGAAAAGCCCACCGTGTCTTATTTAAATCTGTTGAACATCGTTCTCACAAGCGCCTTAATAACCGAATAGAAAACAGCCACCAGCCAACCCGGGAAAAGGAAAGGCAAATGCGAGGTTTTAAAAGTCCTGGTGGTGCGCAAAGATTTCTCAGTAGCATGGGTGTTTTTCTGAATCTTTTAAAAGTTGGTCGATATAAATATTCTGCCCCAGACTATAGACAGAAACTTAAAATAGCTTTTGCGACATTTGATGATATTGTTTCTTCAAGCCAGAATTATGCCTAAAAATAGAAGAAAGGTGCTTCTCTAACTTCTTATCCAAACAACTTGACGGAGCCGAGGGATCTCCTTAGAGCAATCTAGGGGGGATTACTCAACATCTTTTCTTTTTAAACTTGAATAAGAAAAGATATAGTATTATGTTTTCTTTACATACACCGTTGAGAAAAGATAGTTATGGATCACAGAGTTGGAACTTACGTTACCCAAAAGGTAGCTGGGGAGCCCTATAAGGCTTATGTGCCGCCTAAATTACCACCAGAGCCTCCTGTGGACCTAACTAAGCTCTATCCCTATCTGGAAAAAGCAACTCTAGCACTCGCTGAGTTAAATAGCATTCATAAATCTATTCCTAACACCTCGCTGTTCATTTATATGTATGTCCGCAAAGAGGCTCTACTCTCAAGCCAAATTGAAGGGACACAAAGTTCATTTTCAGACTTAATGCTTTTTGAACATCATCAGAAACCACAGGTATCACTGGAAGATGTCGAGGAGGTATCTAATTATGTAAAAGCGATCACTTATGGCTTAGGGAGGCTAAAAGAAAATTTTCCCCTATCCCTTAGGCTGCTTCGAGAAATTCATGGCGTACTACTTTCTGGTGGTCGTGGTTCAGGAAAGCTGCCAGGTGAATTTAGACGTTCACAAAATTGGATTGGTGGTACAAGACCAGGTAATGCACTATTCATTCCTCCACCGGTTGATCATTTAAATCAGTGCTTATCTGATTTTGAAAATTTTCTACATGATGATAGCTTACCCGTCTTAATCAAAGCAGGCCTTGCACATGTTCAATTTGAAACAATACATCCCTTTCTAGATGGTAACGGGAGGCTTGGTCGATTATTAATTACCTTACTGCTTTGCCTGGGCGGTATGCTCGATGAGCCAATTCTGTATTTAAGCCTTTATCTCAAACAAAACCGTCATGTCTATTATGAGTTGCTCCAAGAAGTCCGCTTGCATGGCACTTGGGAAACCTGGTTGGAATTCTTTTTAGAGGGTGTCTATCGATCTGCAAAACAAGCAATCAGCACAGCTAATCTGATTAATAACCTTTTTGAGCAAGATCGGACAAAAATAGCAACATTGGGTCGTGCGAGGTTTTCGTGCGAACAAACACTAGAATATATGAAGCGATTGCCACAGGTAACTGTCCCCTTGCTCGCAAGTGAATTAGGTATGAGTGCTCCAACTGCCAGAAGCTCTCTCAATCATATGGTGGAGCTTGGAATTTTAGAGGAAACCAGTTCCAAAAAGCGCGATAAAATATACGTATACCGTAACTACCTATATATTCTTGAAGATGGGGCGGAGCCCTTTAGATCGTGATAGGGAGGAACTTACCCTTCTCTTTTTCGTAGCATGAATTCTTCACTTTCAAATCTTTGATTTTTCATCCATTTAAAAAGCTATTTTTAATGGGGTTTTCCGTGCCCCCCCTTCAACCTGCCAAATATCCTCTCATTTTTCATAATGCACTTTTGGCAGTTTCCTGGCTAGACCCATACTACAAAGGCAGTTAATGTTGTGGAGATTATCCCAAAGTGGCAGTAATCTCCTAAATGTCCCAGATCCAAATTTATAGATGAGAATTAAATTTAAAAATTTCCCTAGTTTTATTAATTTAGAGAATTCATAAAAAAATGGTTATCTATATTTATATTAAAAGCATGAGCAATAGTAATATGAGGTATCGTCAAGTTGTTGAGGTAAAAATCCAATTGTTGTAAGATTCTTGCAAAAATAAAAGGAAGCCTTTTAATTATGACAGATTATTATAAAGGATATCGAATTTCCAAAAGCTTTATCGGTTTTGCTGTCCGATACTATTACCGCTATAAGATCAGCTTAAGAGATTTAAGCGAAATGCTTCAGGATAGAGGCCTCTCTGTCACTTATGAAACCATTCGAAATTGGTGTCAAACTTGGGGTCCTGTTTATGCCAGAGGCATTCGTCAGAAAAGAGGATCAGCTTATAAAGACAAATGGCATATCGATGAAGTGAGAGTAAAAATAAAAGGGGAGGTCTTTTGGTTATGGCGACTGATTGATAGTGAGGGAGAAGAAATTGATGTGCTTTTACAAAAAAGAAGAAATGCTAAGGCAGCTATAAGATTTTTAAAGCGAGCGCTTAAAAAGTTAGGCATGCCTCCTCGCGTCATGGTGACAGATAAGCTGAGAAGCTATAAAAAGGCCCATAGAATTTTACTTAAATCTGCAGAGCATCGATCGCATAAACGCTTGAACAATAGAATAGAGAACAGTCATCAGCCGACAAGAGAAAAAGAGAGACAAATGAGAGGTTTCAAAAGTTTGCCAAGCGCTCAAAGATTTTTAAGCAGTATGGGAGCTTTTCTTAATCTTTTAAAAGTAGGGCGGTATAAACAGGGCGCTAAAGAGTATCGACAAAGGTTTATTCAATCCATCAATATCTTTAATGAGATTGTAACCTCATACCACCATTATGCCAAATAAGAGGGAAAAAACCTCGTCCGGATTATTCCTTCTAAACAACTTGACGATACCGCTATAACCTATAAAGTTAAAGCTTCAGTTTTAAAAAATTGGCAGAATTCCTAAGCCATATCTTTTTATAAAAATTATTTTATAAGCTGAATTGCTATTTCGCGACAGCGACTATTTAGGTAAGAAGTTATAGAGAAAGGATTCTCAAAAAACGTTCCTTTTTTAAGACAGCTTTTAACAAAATTAAAAATTAAGTGTTATCAAGCCTCTTGGAGTCTTATTTACTCATATTGGATTTCATAGTATATTAAACCCATAAAAACACCTCATTTATAAGACTCTATGGAAAAAGAACCTTCCGGACGGTTGATTGGGTACGCTCGCGTCAGTACAACAGAACAAGACTTAAGCCTACAACTAGATTCCTTACAAAAAGCTGGTTGTAAAAAAGCTCTCATTTTTATTGATAAAGTTTCAGGGGCGAAAGCGGACCGTCCTGGATTAGAAAAGTGTTTGTCCATTTTAGAATCGGGCGATACACTGCTGGTCTGGCGGCTCGACCGGCTGGGACGTTCCATGTCTCATTTGGTTAACCTTGTCCAATCTTTATTTGAACGCAAAATTGGATTCCGGTCTTTATGTGATGGGGCCATTGATACCACCACTGCTTCAGGTGAGCTTATATTCAACATATTCTCAGCCATGGCTCAGTTTGAAAGACGTCTTATCCAAGAACGAACCCGAGCAGGCTTGAATGCAGCCCGGGCTAGGGGGAGGAGAGGGGGCCGGCCCCCTTTAAATCCAAATGACCCGAGGGTCATTAGTGCTAAAAAGTTGCATCAAGATAAAGAGATAAGCATAGAGAAAATCTGCACAACTTTAAAAATCTCTCGGGCTAGCTTTTATAGATACTTGAAAGAAAGCTAAGCTTATACAATTAGAAAAGAGTATAGAGAACCTGGCCGCTCTCAATCCAATAATTGACTTCCTATTTTCATAACATATATGTTATATTAGGGTATGAAATGGAAAGTTAGCTACTATAATGCTGCTGTAATGCAGCAGATTCTTGAGCTGCCTAAAACACTCTTGGCTCGATACCTGAGGACTATAGATCTTATCGAGCAGTTTGGAGCTAACCTAGGGGAACCTCATACTAAACTTTTGGTGAAGGTTTATTTGAGCTACGCCTTAAAGGGCGAGAGGGGATAGCCAGGGTATTCTACTGTACAATGATTGGAAAAGAAGTGGTGATATTACATTCATTTATCAAGAAGACCCAAAAAACACCTCAGAGAGAGACTGAGATAGCAAGGACCAGGCTAAAGGAGATTAAAGATGACAAGAAATAGACCAACTCACGAAGAGTTAAAGCACTTAGCTTTTCAAAAAGAGGGGGTTGAAGCCCTTTATGAGGAACTTGAAGAAGAGTATCATCTTCTAGCTGAAATGATTCAAGCTCGCCATGCTGCTGGCAAGACACAAGCCGAAGTTGCGGAGCTCATGGGGATTAAGACATCTGCAGTCGGAAGGTTAGAGAGTGCTCTGTTTTATAAAAAACATTCACCTACTTTGACAACTCTTAAGAAATATGCTCATGCTTTAGGGTATAGGTTGGAGCTCAATCTAGTTCCTGACCATAATAAAAGTAATACAGCTTCATAGTAAAGGCCCACTATTTTTATTTTTGGGAACGTTTATCCAAAGGAGCTTGAAAGATGAGCGCTCAAGTTGGAAGATACTACCCGCTAAAGGGACGCAAGCCCAATTATCCTTCTAACACAGCTATTCGGACCCTCTCTCATATTTAGACCATACCTTAAAAGCTTCAAGTGGAAAATTTTCTTTTAGAGAATTCCAAACAGCTTCCCCATTTTTGGGACGTTTTATTCTACCACGCCGAATCTTACGTAGCTCTTCATCAGTAGCGGTCCCATGAATTTTTCCTGAAATGTCAGTGCAAGTATAACCTTTATTTAATAAATACGTCAAAAAACTACGAAGGTTATTGATATTATAAGAGTATGTTTCTTTCGCTAATTTTCTTTTGCTTTTGTGCGGCTCCAGGGGCTCTTCTGCTGAGTTTTGTTGGTTCTGTCCTACTGCCTCTTTTAATTCCAAACGCTTTTCATCATGCTCGGTGGCTTTTAAGAGGTTTCCAGTCATGAAATAAGTGAAAGCCATATTGCGATACTCTACTATTGTTGGGCTCTCCCCAGATTGGGAGATGGCCTTAAATTGCTTCTCATAATACTCCTCAGCTTTTGCATAGTTTCCAGTACCGAAGTAAGCTTCAGCGGCCATGTAGTAATGTTCGGCGGCATCTTTGTAATCCTCTGCTGTTGGGATCTTTCCAGATTGGGAGATGGCCTCTAATTTCATCTCACTGCAGCCAGCAGCTTTTGCATAGGCAGGTAGAGAGTTTCCAGTATTGCGAAGAGCGTAATACCCAACTCCCCTATAAGCGTCGGCTGCATTGCCATAATACTTAGCAGCTTGTTCATAATTTTCAGTATCGAAATAATCATCGGCGGCCTTTTTGTAATTTCTCGCTGTTGGTCTCTCTCCAGATTGGATAATGGCCTCGAGTTTTTTCTCCAGATACTCAGCCGCTTTCGCATAGTTTTTAATCTTAGAGAAGGCACTGGCAGCTTTTCCGTAATCATTTGCTGTTGGGATCTGCCCTGATTGGGAGATGACCTCGAGTTTTTTCTCCAGATACTCAGCCGCTTTCGCATAGTTTTTAATCTTAGAGAAGGCACTGGCAGCTTTTCCGTAATCATTTGCTGTTGGGATCTGCCCTGATTGGGAGATGACCTCTAGTTTTTTCTCCCGATACTCAGCCGCTTTTGCGTAGTTTCCAGACAAAAAGTAAGCAGAAGCAGCATTGCCATAATCCTTCACTGTTGGGATCTGCCCAGATTGGGTGATGGCCTCTAAGTGCTTCTCCCGATACTCAGCTGCTTTTGCATAGTTTCCAGACGAAAAGTAAGCAGAAGCAGCATTGCCATAATCCTTCACTGTTGGGATCTGCCCAGATTGGGTGATGGCCTCTAAGTGCTCCTCCCGATACTCAGCCGCTTTCGCATAGTTTCCAGCCCTAAAGTGAGCAGAAGCAGTATTGCCATAATCCCCCACTGTTGGTCTTTTCCCAAGCATTTGCATTATTGTCAAAAACTTTCCCATGAATCTTGATGACTCTGAGAATTTACCAGCACCATAATTGGAATAGCCTGCCTTTTTTAACTGCCATAAGGTTACAGCGGGTTCTAGGTCAATAATCTCTCTCCAAATACCTGCAAAATCTGGGGCCTCCGATAAACCGTCTGTTGCTTTTAATGTGAGTAACTCAGGACTCATCACAGCCATGAATGAATTCTCTTGTGGAAAAATAGGCTGGCTTTTTAAGGAGGTCAACGTAGCGGGGTCTGTATCCGAGATAAATTGAATATAATGAAAATAAAGAGCTATCTCATTTTGCGAATTAGGATCCTGTCGGTCAACAATCTTCGCTAATTCTTCCTCCAGGCTTTGCATTTTTATTGGCAATTGGTTTCTTAAGTTAAGTAAGGGGCGCTGCAAAAGGGTAGGGGCGTCGCAGTTAAGGTTAAAGTGCAAAAATTCTATATACTTGCTAGCAAAAGCAAGAGGCCCCTTGCCAAACTGAGCACAGAGCCTTGCAAACCTAATTCTATCAGCCTCCTGTGCCCAATTTTCTTTTATGTTAACATACAACCCAAGTAATGTCCGCAGGTTGCTATTTGCTATATAGAGAGTAATTGGAGAAAGGGTCTGGTGGTCTTGCCAAGGATAATGATGTTCGGCTTTGTTTCCTTTATTATATATGGACAACACAATGTCTCTCAATCCCTTGCATACAGCACTAATTGATAGAAGAGCGTTTCTATCTCCTTTTTCTTTTATGTTAAATAAATTGAGGATTTCTTCTAATATTTCATTCGGTAAAAGACCAAGGCGTAAAGGACCAAAATAATCATCCTCTGTCTGCATAGATACCACTGGATTTTCCTGGCTTGTTTTAGAAGAAGTAGCATCCTTATTTATACATTGTTTCTTAACAGAGGGTTCATCTTGCAAATAAGATTCCTCTTGCGCGCCTAAATACACCTGGTCAGCTGTTCTTTTGCAACCCACCTGTGGGAGCTCTTTTTCTGCAGCCAACGAATTGTCCTGGGCCCAAACGTTATTTTGCCCGTAGAAGAATAAGGCGCTCAACAACAGTATGGTTTTAATTTTATTGAATTTATTGTACAAATCCATAATGATTTTTCCTTATATAATAAAAGAAGCTTGATTCGGTGTTTTTATAGGATCGATTGGCAAAATACAAGAATGTACCGAAATATTTTCCCTACTTTATTAACATAATACTAGAATGGCTACAACCCCTTACAAGAGGATAAGGGAGTGTTTTCCCACTTCACGCAGCGCCTTTCAACTGACCCTATACCAAACATGGGAGAGAGTTGATGAGAGTTCTAAAAATTTGTATTGCAAATATTGAAGCGAATGGTATCTTGTTCGCAGATGAACCCTTATTGAAGCGGTTTACTCTGAGGAAATGGAGGGCTTTCACCTCATGGTAAAGAATAACAACCCTCCTTTTCCTCACCAGCTTATCCTATTTACTCCTGTCAGTTTAATTCTTTAAGTTGCTTGCTGATATAGAATTTAGGATGAGGAAGAAGATGCAATTTTTCCTGTTTGCTTAATTCATGGGCAAAGAGGTAAACTCTAGACAGAGAGCCGGAAGCGTCAAGTTAACGTAGGCAAAAAAGCTTGAGAGTGTTAGATATGAGGAAAAGGCTTAAAGGGTTTTAAAGCATGACATTAGAGGTTGCCCCGCGTCGTCATCGGTTTCCTATTTCTATTATTAGCCAGGCTGTATGGATTTATCATCGGTTTAATAATAGCTATCGAGATATTGAGGAACAGATGGCTTATCGAGGGATTCATGTCTCTTATGAAACGATTCTGTCTTGGAGTATTAAATTTTCAAGCCATTTCAGAAATGTTATTAAAAAACGAGAGAGAAAACCCTCGGATAAATGGCACCTTGATGAAATGACGGTAAAGGTCAATGGAGAGGTATTTATCTTGTGGCGTGCCGTGGATTCTGATGGATATGAACTGGATGTCTTTCTTCAGAAACGTCGGAATAGGAAAGCGGCAATTCGGTTTTTAAACCGATTATTAGGTAGTTATCCTATTCCCAGAGTCATTATCACGGATAGATTAAAAAGCTACAAAAAACCAATACAAGCTATGTGCCGAGGAACTCAACACCGATCCCATAAAGGATTAAACAATCGAGCTGAAAATGCTCATTTACCTACACGCCGTAAAGAAAAATGTTTGATTAAGTTCAAATCCCCTCAGGGTGTACAAAGAACATTAGCCCTTATGGGAAAAGTTCGTAATCTTTTTGCCATAGAGGTGGGGCGATACTTGAAAAAAGCATCGATGAGAAGAGAGGCATTTAAAGCCGCCTGCACCATCTGGTCTGAGGCGGCTCAAGAGCTTCTTTGTGTCTAATGGGTCCACTCGAGGGCATCTTTTGCACCTTCAATAGTTAACTTGACGCTTCCATTGAGAGAGAGTATCTCTGATTATCTGTCCTTATGGAAAGGGAATTCAATGATATTGAATAAATTTCCTTGAATTTTCTGTTACATGAGCATAAATTCAATCTGTGCTTTGGCAACAAAGCATAAAGATATTTTATTACTTACGCCCCGGAAAACGGTGTGTATTTTAGGATCTAAATCGTGGATGTACTTAAAAAAGTTGAAGAAATTCTAGAACCATCTCTTACCCACATGGGGTATGAAATTGTGCGTATTCAAATGTCAGGATTAAAAAGAAAAACCCTGCAGATAATGATTGATCGCCTTGATGGGACAGGAATTAAGCTTGAGGATTGTGAGCAAGTCAGCCGATACACATCGGTTCTCTTGGATCAGCATGATCCTATTAGCAGCGCCTATATGCTAGAAGTTTCATCACCCGGCATAGCCCGTCCCCTTGTAAAGCTTAGGGATTTTCAGCGGTTTATCGGACACGAGGTTATGATTAAGACACATATGCTCATTGGTAATCGCAAAACTTTTCCTGGAAAGCTTGAGTCTGCCAATGAATCTGAGGTAGTCTTAACGATAAAAAATAGCGCGAATGAATTTGAAAAAGTCAGTATTCCTTTTTCAGATATGAAGTCGGCAAAATTGCATATACCATTTAACTAACCCTATGGATCAGAGGACTTAAGACTGTGACAACACGACGAAATAACCTAGTTGACCATTCTATTAGCCAGCCACGTCATGAGATTTTAGCTGTGGCGGATGCTGTTGCGCGTGAAAAAGGAATTGAGCGGGACGAAGTTCTCTATGCCATGGAGCAGGCAATCCAAAAAGCCGCTCGTGCTAAATATGGTTTTGAAAAAGATGTGCGTGCTAAGGTAGATACCTCGACCGGAGATGTAACTATTTGGAAAGTTCTGACAGTTGTTGAGGAAGTTGAAAATCCTTTGACTCAAATTTCTTTGGCTCAAGCACAGTTGCATGATAAAAACCACAAGCTGGGTGACGAGATTATTGAACCTTTACCACCCATTGAGTTTGGCCGGGTAGCTGCGCAAAGTGCGCGTCAGGTCATTATTCAAAAAGTTCGGGATGCAGAACGCGCGCATCAGTATGCAGAATTTAAGGATCGTGCAGAACAAATTATTGGTGGTATTGTTAAGCGCGTTGAATTTGGGAACGTGGTTGTCGATTTAGGACGATCTGAGGGTATTTTGCGCCGGGAAGATTTAATTCAACGGGAAGTTTTCCGTAACGGTGATCGGATTCGAGCTTATGTTTCAGAAGTCCGTCCTGATGCCCGTGGGCCAATGGTTGCTTTATCGCGGACCCATCTCCAATTCATGGCTAAACTGTTTGAGTCAGAAGTTCCTGAAATTTATGATGGGGTAATTGAAATTAAGGCTGTCGCTCGTGATGCCGGTAGCCGTGCTAAGATTGCTGTTTACACCACAGATGCTTCTATTGATCCTGTCGGGTCCTGTGTGGGCTTACGGGGTGTGCGGGTTCAGGCGGTTGTAACCGAACTGCAAGGTGAGAAAATTGACATTGTGCCCTGGTCTGCAAATCCTGCAACCTTTGTGGTGAATGCCTTGGCTCCTGCTGAAGTTATCAAGGTTGTTTTGGACGAAGAAGCTCACCGTGTTGATGTGGTTGTGGCTGAAGATCAACTGAGTCTTGCTATTGGTCGTCGTGGTCAAAATGTCCGTTTAGCCAGCCAACTGACCGGCTGGAACATCGATATTATGACCGAAGAGCAAGAAGCAAAGTTGAGAACGGAAGAATACAACAGTCGTACTCAATTGTTTATGAATGCATTGGATGTGGACGAAGTTATTGCACAGCTTTTAGCGGCTGATGGATTCACAACAGTTGAAGAATTGTCATTTGCACCGTTAGAAGAATTAATGTCAATCGAGGGGTTTGATGAAGCGATTGCCCAAGAAATTCAATCCCGCGCTCTTAGCTTTGTTGAACAACGGGCTAAGGCATCTTTGGAAAAAGCCAAGGATTTGGGGGTCAGTGAAGATATCCTTGAGATTGACGGCATGACAGCAGAAATGTTATTGAAATTAGCAGAATATAAAATTAAAACATTGGATGATTTTGCTGATCTTTCAGGCGATGAATTTATTGAAATCGTTCAGGATGAGCAACTCACGATAGAACAGGCAAATGCCATGATTATGGCAGCTCGTGCCCATTGGTTTGACGAAAAACCAAAAGCATAAATAACGATTGGAAAAAAAATAATGACGGATCAAAAGCAAGGTGAAAAGAAAACTCTGACTCTGAATCTGAAACCAGACTCCAAAAAGTCTGGCGATTCTGATCAAGTGCGTCAAAGTTTCTCTCACGGGCGGACCAAGGCAGTTGCTGTTGAAGTTAAAAAGAAACGAACGACATCAGCCAGTGATGCTCGCCAAGCTCAAAACACCCTTAAAGCTGTCGCTTCTGGAAAGTTGACCGAAGGTGAGTTTGAAGCTCGTATGCGCGCTTTGCAGGAAGCCATCAAAAATCAAACGCAGGAAGCTGAGGAAAGAGCTCGTCGGGATGAAATTGAAGCAAAACGACGTCACGAAGAGCTGAAACTTCGTGAGGATAAAGAAGTGCTTCGTCGGCTTGAAGGCGAAAAGCGCGAGCGCGAAGAAGCGATAAAAAATAAGGAAGTAGCAAAAACAGAAGTTTTATCTGAACCTGCTGTTGCTGCTACGGCGTCGGTCTCTCAGCCTATTATTCCAATTGAACCTACGTTTGAAGAAACAGCTCGGCCGCTTGCAAAAGCGCAGCTGCGGACTCGAGCAGAAGAGGATGACGAGGAAGAAACAAATGCCCGTCGTTCCGCGCGTATTGCAGAGGTTGCGAAAAGGGCTGTTCCGATTAATCGTAAAGAAACGAATGAGGTCCCCCGTAAGCTTAACCGTAATGTTCTGTCTCGGGCTTTAAATGGCGAAGAAATTAACCGTGGTCGTTCGATGGCATCGCTTAAGCGAGCGCGTCAAAAACATAAAGGGCAAGGGGCCAATCAAGAGCAAGCTAAAGTTGTTCGTGAAGTTATTATCCCGGAATTCATCACTGTTGGTGAATTAGCCAACCGTATGGCGGTACGGGGCGCCGATGTTATCAAATCATTGATGAAACTGGGGATGATGGTTACCATCAATCAACCCATTGATGCTGACACCGCGGAACTGCTCTGTGCCGAGTTTGGTCATACACCCAAGCGTGTGGCTGACAGCGATGTGGAAATGGGAATTCGCGGTATCGATGATAGGCAAGAAGATATGATCTCCCGGGCTCCTGTGGTTACAATTATGGGCCACGTGGACCATGGTAAGACCTCCCTCTTGGATGCGCTGCGTAAAACCGATGTGGTTGCAGGGGAAGCCGGTGGAATTACGCAGCATATTGGTGCTTATCAGGTTACTCTCCCCTCAACCAAAAAAATCACCTTTATTGACACGCCTGGCCACGCCGCCTTTACGGAAATGCGGTCTCGGGGTGCCAATGTAACTGATATCGTTGTTTT
The DNA here is from genome assembly GCF_000742835.1 of Candidatus Paracaedibacter acanthamoebae. GTDB lineage: Bacteria > Pseudomonadota > Alphaproteobacteria > Paracaedibacterales > Paracaedibacteraceae > Paracaedibacter > Paracaedibacter acanthamoebae. The sequence continues at coordinate 2,335,450 of NZ_CP008941.1, forward strand.
GGTGGTGGCTGCCGATGATGGAATTATGGAACAAACTGTCGAAGCGATTAATCACGCTAAAGCAGCCGGTGTTCCAATCATTGTTGCAATTAACAAGATGGATAAACCAGAGGCCAATCCCGATCGTGTTCGAGGTGAACTTCTTAATCATGGGCTCGTTTGTGAAGAGTTTGGCGGCGACGTTATGTCCGTTGAGGTGTCCGCAAAACAAGGAACCAACCTTGATAAACTGGAAGAAGTTATCCTGTTGCAAGCCGAAGTTTTGGAACTTAAGGCCAATCCAAACCGTGATGCAGCTGGTGTAGTCGTTGAAGCCAAGGTTGACCGTGGTCGTGGGACGCTTGCAACTGTCTTGATTCAAAAAGGGACTCTCAAAGTTGGGGATATTTTTGTTGCCGGGACGGAATGGGGTCGGGTTCGTGCGCTTTTGAATGATTTGGGCAAAAAGCTTGATACTGCTGGACCCGCCTTACCCGTTGAAATCCAAGGATTTAATGGGGTGCCGACAGCGGGTAATGAATTTATCGTTGTCGAAGATGAAGCAAAGGCTCGTGAAATTTCTGAATATCGTCTTCACAAAGAAAAAGAAGCGAAGGCTGCAGCATCTGCCAAGTCCACTATGGAACAAATGATGACGCAAATCGCAGCTGGTAACATCAAAGAATTGTCCGTTGTGGTTAAGACCGATGTTCATGGATCTTTGGAAGCCATTGCCCAAAGCTTGGCTAAACTCTCCAACGAGGAAGTTGCTGTTCGCATGCTTCATGGGGGTGTTGGCGGAATCAATGAGAGCGATATTACGTTGGCACGTGCTTCCAATGCTTTGGTTGTGGGCTTTAACGTTCGTGCTAACCCACAAGCCCGTGATTTAGCGCGGCGTGATGGGGTCGATATTCGTTATTATTCAATTATTTATGATGTTATTGATGACGCTAAAGCTATTCTATCCGGTCTTTTGGCTCCGACCTTGCGTGAAAAATATTTGGGTAATGCGGAAATTCGCGAAGTCTTCAACATTACCAAAGTTGGTAAGGTTGCCGGCTGCTATGTTACCGATGGTATCGTTAAGCGGGGTGGAAAAGTTCGTCTATTGCGCGATAACGTGGTCATCCATGAAGGGACTCTCAAAACCTTGAAGCGCTTTAAAGAAGAAGTTCGCGAAGTTAAAGAATCTTATGAATGTGGTATGGCCTTTGAAAACTATAATGATATCCGCCCCGGCGACTTTATTGAATGTTTTGAAATTGAATCTATTGCTCGACAGCTATAAGAAAAAATATGAGAAGTAAGCCATCTGCAAAAGCACCGTCTCAACGGCAACAACGCGTTGCCGAAGAGATCCGTAATATTTTATCTGGGATTTTGCTGCGGGGGGAATTTTCCCGACGCACCCTTTCTCTGGTGAACATCACTATTACTCATGTTAGTGTTTCACCGGATTTAAGGAATGCAAAAATATACACCATCCCCCTGGGGGGAGGTGATATGACGGACACTCTTACTAATTTGAATGAAATGGCGGGTGAAATTCGTTTTGCTTTAGCAAAGCAATTAACAACAAAATATGTCCCAGCTCTCAGATTTTATAGCGATAACACGTTTGATGAGGCACGCCATATTGAAGATTTGTTAGATACAGCCATGAAGCGAGAGACCGCGCTCGGAGCAAAAGCCTCTGATGACGAAAAATAAACCTTGAAGACCGAACAGTATGGGCGTACTCTCCCTCATCCCCGGCAAGCACAGCGCAACCCGGAGACCATACCTTACTTTTCTGTACAGCATGATTTTATTACAGCTATATCCGTATAAATCTTTCCCTTACTAATAAGGCGCAGGTATGGATCCCAGGTCAAGCCTGGGATGAGTAAGTTTTTCTATAAATTCGAAGTTTGGGCTTGCCCTCCGGTTGCCCAGCAAAACGGTTCTCTTTACCGGCCTTTTTTCTCTCTCCCTTCGCGGCCGAAGAGCTGGGACCTCGATCTGACAAGCGATTGCTCATGCCGTATCGAGTTTCCAGGTCACCCCTTGGGTTACTCGGAACAAGGAGGTAGTTGGTAAGCTTCCTTATTGCCCCTTAATAAGGGCTAAAACATCACGACGAAGTTCGTGATTATCTCGAAAGACCCCTGTCATTCGTGTCGTAATCATGCTCACATCGGTTTTATGGACACCTCGACAGGTCATGCATTGATGGGAGGCCTCAATAGCCACAGCAACACCAAAGGGGTTTAATGTTGTATCAATTGCTTGAGCAATGTCAGCTGTTAATTTTTCCTGGATTTGTAATCTTTTTGCAAAGATATCGACGACCCGGGCGAGTTTGCTAATGCCAACCACCCGTTTATTCGGTAAATAAGCCACGTGCACATGACCGATAATCGGAGCCATATGGTGTTCACAATGGGATTCGAAGCGAATATTTTTTAAGAGAACAATTTCATCATAACCATTCACTTCTTCAAAAGTGCGTCGTAGATAGTCGGCTGGATCTTCAGTATAACCAACAAAATACTCTTCAAAAGCTCGAACAACCCGTTCAGGCGTTTGTTGGAGTCCTTCGCGATCAGGATTGTCGCCAGCCCAGCGAATAAGGGTGCGGATAGCATTTTCTGCTTCGAGGCGTGTCGGCTTTGTCATGGGCTTAATTCAAAATAATAGGTTGGTAAGGACTGTCTAAAGAAAAAGCTGGAACGTCGACACTAAACAGTTCACCATCTTGACGGGTCATATGATACCGGCCAACCATAATGCCTGATGGTGTTGTAAGCGGTGTGCCGCTTGTGTATTCATAGATTTCATCAGGTTGAATTGTTGGTTGTTCACCTACAACCCCAATGCCTTTAACGATTTGCGTTCGCCCAAAACTATCAGTAATTTCCCAATACCTATTTTTAAGTTGGACGGGGGAATCGCTTAAATTTTCAATGCGAACATGATAAGCCCATAGATAATGATTTTCATCTGGGGCCGATTGGCTTTCCAAATAAATTGGATACACTGTCACTCGGATTTTTTCCGATTCTTGGGTGTAGGATGGTGCGGTCTGTACCATTGTAGTCATGGATGATAAACCTCCTTTAGAAGAAGATAGTCTTGGTACGACAATTTTCTACTTCTATCATAGCTTATTGTACGGTAGAATGTCATAACAAATGTTTAAAAGCGTTGGAAAAAATGGCTGAAAAAGATAAATTTGATGAATTTCTTGATGAAGTCGAGCAGGATATTCGTCAGGCAAAGTTTAAACGTCTTTGGGATAAGTATGGTAAACTGACGAGTTCTGCCTTAACCGTTGTTTTGGTTGTCTTGGCTGGTTATTCTTTGTGGTCAAATTATCAGGCCCGTGAAATAGAACGTCAAGCAGATTATTACATCAAAGCTCAAACTTATTTGGAACAGGGAGATACCACCAAGGCCTTAGCATTGCTGAAAGAATTGAGCAGCGGTCATAAAACCTATGCAACCTTTGCAAAGTTTTCAGAGGCTTCAATTTTAGCGGCGCCCGGCGACAAGAAAGATATTGATAAAGCCTTGAGCCTCTATCAAGAAATTGCCGATGATTCACGCCTGGAATTGGTATGGAGAGATACGGCGACCTTGCAATTTATTAGCCTGAGTTTCGAAAAAGATCCAAAACAAGCTGAGGCTCTTTTGACAAAAATTGAGCCATTGTGTGCAGCGGGACGTCCCTTACAAGCGCTGGCTTTAGAGCAAAAAGGGGTTATCCTTTATCTCTTAGGGAAAAAAGCAGAAGCTGCTGAAGTTTTTGTTCAAATTGTTCAATTGTCGGGTGTGCCAGAAGGTGTAAAAATTCGAGCCCAAACGATGGCGCAACAAATTTCAAGCGAATCTTAATTTTATCCCAGAAAGCTTATGGTTTTTTTGCTCCAGGCTTTGCCTGGAGTTTTTTTATGGGGCCCCAGTTAATGCATTTCAGTTTGTAGATTCCCTCTCACGAAGAATCCATGATTTTCTTGGAAGGTGTAACTACCTATGATAATTTTATAGTAGATTTCTTATCTACGCGTCGCCTTTTGCCTTATAAAGGGACCAAAAAGATATCATCAATTTTAAGAATTAGGATTACCTATCGATGGAAAAAAAATTTGACCACGTTTTACCGTTTCAATTGGAAGAGTCAGCAATCCGCGGACGTCTCGTACGTTTGGATCAAGAAATGTGGAAGATTATTGAGCAACATAATTACCCAGCCGTGGTGAATAGCTATTTGGCACAAGCCACTGCTCTTTCTATTGCTCTGGTTAACTGTTTTAAATTTGATGGGTTATTTACGCTGCAGATTTCAGGGACTGGCCCCCTACGATTACTTGTGGTTGATATTCACAATCAAGAGGAGGTGCGAGCCTGTGCACGCTTTGATGAAGAAAAAATTAGTGAACTAACGCCTGAAGCGGCTAAAAACATTCAGCAAGTTTTTGGGCAAGGAACTATTGTTTTTACAATCGATCCGGAAGCAGGCGATGATCGGTATCAAGGGGTAGTGGAATTGATAGGAACGACTTTGTCTGAATCAACCCATCATTTTTTCCGTCAATCAGAACAGTTAGAAACCGGTGTTGTTTTAGCAAATGGAACTTCCCCCGAAACCCTTGCGGCTGCAGCGTTGATGATTCAACGGTTGCCCGTGCATCAAAATATCAGCCAAGAAGATAAAGAAACTTTGGATGATCAATGGATTCATGCCTTAAGTATTACAGGCAGTGTGACACGGCAAGAGTTGTTGGACCGTACGTTATCGAATGAAGATTTGTTGTATCGGCTATTTTGGGAAGGGGGTGTGCGGGTTTATGAGCCAAAGTCTGTTATCGCCCAATGCCGTTGCTCGCCGGAAAAAATTAAGGATATGCTGACCAGTTTTTCCAGCAAAGACCGTCATGAAATGGTTTTTGAAGATAAGATCACAGTGACGTGTGAATTTTGTGGTGTCGGTTATAAATTTAGCGAAGATGAGTTCGAGGGAGACAGAGCCTAGATCTTGCTCTTAATAAGGTGTTCAGCTGGCCTCAGAAACGTTGACACACAGGTGAAAAAGGCGAAGCGAGTATGGCTCGCTCTCTAGGCCAAAACCACACATTTCCCCACCAGTAGCCGGCAAGCTTTATTCGCCTTGATAGCGGGAATATCGGTTATTTGAGCGGAATATAAGGTTCGTTTGCCACGGCGAATTTTTTGCACCGCTGGTCGACCAAACCCTAGTTTTTTAACCGATGTCTTGGCTAGAGTGTGTGCTTTTTTTTCGCATGACAGGGTGGATAATTGTAAGGTGCGCACTTGAGCCGTCGTCGATTTAAGGGCAGTCTTTGGAGACGGTACACTCCAATTGGGTGGCAAAGTTCGGCTTGGCGGAACTTGTTTATTGTCATTTGAAAGAGACTCCGAAGATTCTTCTTTTTGCGTGATGACTGTCTCCATTAATGGTGTATCCATTTCCTCAGCGGAAACTTCGTGCAGTAAACTATCAATGTCTTTATTGGACAATGGTTGATTGGCAACAGTGGTGTCGATAGCTTCTTCTTCGTAAATGAGTTCGTTGAGCTGATCATTCTCATCCACCGATTCGATAATCTGACGATGGGCTCCTGCACGTGAAAAATAGGATTCAAGTAATTCTGTCACTCGGCGATCCCGCCAATGACGATTGGCGCCTCCCATTACCACTGTTATGAGGCGTCGCCTTTGATTATTTTTGTTTAATCGCACTGCAGAAGCAGCGAGATTAAAACCAGAGGCCCCAATATAGCCTGTTTTGATGCCATCCACACCCCGCACTTTCCCTAATAAATGATTATGATTGCGATGCTCTATCCCTTTATGGTTAAAGCTCCGCAAACTAAAGTATTTGTATTGGTTAGGGTAATCTCGGTATAAGGCCCGGGATAGAATAGCCATATCTTTTGCAGAAGTAACCTGCGAGGGATTGGGTAAGCCTGAGGCATTACGGAAGACAGTCTTTGCCATGCCAAGGCCACGGGCTTTTTGAGTCATTTTGCGGGCAAACGCTTCCTCACTGCCGCCGAGGAACTCAGCGACGACAACGGCTGCATCATTAGCTGATTTTGTAACCAATCCAAGGATTGCAGTTTTCAGAGAAATTGTTTCACCTGGCAGAAGTCCAAGCTTTGAAGGAGCTTGACGAGAGGCCTTGGCAGAGACAGGCATCCGTGTTTCAAGGGAAATACGTCCTTGCTTTAATGCCTCAAAGGCCATGTATAAAGTCATCATTTTAGTTAAAGAGGCAGGATGGCGAAGGCCCTCAGCTTCTTCATTATGGAGGACTTGCCCTGTATCTGCATCCATAACTATTGAAGAGTATTTAGGGGAATAGGGTTTTGGTTGGATGCGTTTGCGCAAGCGTGCCTCTGCATCGCTCATTAGAAATGTCCACGATAAGACAAAAATAAAAATTCTATGCCACATATGAACTCAGTCACCCTCGAGACAGACGAGTAGCCCTACCTTAAGCCACAACCCTTATGGTTAATAGTACCTGAAGTTTTATAGAAATGTGAGAGAAATATGCATAAATGGTAAGATCCCACCATATTAAGGGGGATCTTACCATAGGAAATAGAAGGGAACCGCCCCACTTCCTATAGATGAACGTTAAGTCAATAGCCTCTATCAAGCAATAAATATAGAGCCGACTATTTTGTTAATGAGGAACATCAAACTCAAAAGAATCAGCGATTTTTAAAGGCAGCTGGGCGTTTCTCTAAAAAGGCGGTCATCCCTTCTTTACGATCCTCAAGAGCGAATGTCGATTGGAAAAGACGACGTTCGCTCCGAATGCCGGCGACCAATGGTACTTCGGCCACATTATTGACAGCCTCTTTAATCATACGGACGACAGGGGCAGAAAATTTAGCTATTTTATGAGCCGTTGCCATGGTTTCTTTCATTAAATCAGCGCCCGCGAAAATACGGGTAACAAGTCCCATCGCTTCAGCTTCTTGGGCTGGTATCTTGCGGCCAGTCAGGCACAATTCCATAGCCTTTGACTTGCCAACAAGAGCCGTTAGGCGTTGGGTTCCTCCAGCGCCTGGCATGGTGCCGATGGTGATTTCTGGTTGCCCAAATTGAGCAGTCTCACTGGCATAAATAATATCACACATCATCGCCATTTCACATCCTCCCCCCAGAGCATAACCATTGATGGCGGCAATCACCGGTTTTTGACACCGTGATAAGCGTTCCCAGGGCTGGATAAAATCTTTTTCGGCAACTTCGGCAAAAGTTAGATTTTTCATTTCAGAAATATCGGCGCCAGCTGCAAAGGCTTGGCCAGCTCCTGTGATCACGATCACGCCGATACGGGTATCGTTTTCAGCCTGATCTAAGGCTGAATTTAATTGCATAATCAGTTTCTTACAAAGGGCATTTAAAGCATTGGGTCGGGTTAAAGTAATGATCATAACTCGATCATCAAAATCCACCCGGATCATTTCTTCCGCCTGGTTTGATTCATGGTGTTCTGCTGTGCTCATGATTGCCTCCTCTGACAACTAGGACAATAAAATGTGGATCGCCCACTTTGATTCATTCGTTTTATTGTGCCGCTACAAGAAGGCCTTTGGCAAGCCCCTGTCTCACGATCATATACAGAAAAGGTGTGCTGAAAATATCCAAGCTCCCCATTCACTTGCCGATAATCTTTTAAGGTTGACCCACCCGCTTTAATAGCCTTTTGCAAGATATCTCGGGCTGATTCTAACAAAATTTCCGCTTGCCTTTTTGTTAAGGTGGAGGCTTGTTCTTCGGGGTGAATTTTTGACTGCCATAACGCTTCACAAACATAAATATTACCAAGACCGACGACCAATCGTTGATCGAGCAGGGTGGTTTTAATGGGACGCTTTGCTTTAGAAAGGAGAGTATGAAATATTTCTGCCGTTAAATCGGGAGCTAACGGCTCTAAGCCTAAATTTTTGAGATGAATGGATTGATGGATAAAGGCTCGAGGCAGCAAATCCATATAGCCAAAGCGCCGCGGATCATTGTAAGCAATTCGCCGGCCATCCTGCAGATGAATAATCGCATGGTCATGTTTGCCGGGCGTATCTGTTCCAGCAAGCTCATGGATACGGCCAGACATACCTAAATGAATCAACCAGGTATGCCCTAAATCGGTGTGCATTAAAATATACTTTGCACGGCGTTCAACCTCGATGACTTTTGTTCCCTCTAAACGCTCATTCATCAGAGGCGGGAAGGGATAGCGTAGATCCAAACGGCGCAGTTCGACTGCGTCAATTTGATATCCTTGCAGCATTTGTTCTAAACCACGACAAACGGTTTCAACTTCGGGGAGTTCAGGCATGTAGTTTTACACAATAATTCAAGCACAAAATTTTTACAGGTGCCCCTTCTTCATCCAGGGATAGCTGAACCGATTCATCGCACACATCGACAATCCGAATACCCGCAGGAAGATGGGTCGGGGTAAATTGTTCACCGTTCAACCAAACGGTCCAGTCTTTTTGATCTTTAAATACGATGCCATCGAGACGCCATTCCCCCTTTTTTAGGAGGTTTTTGGTAACATCCTTTTTAAGAGGAACGGATCCCAACATCTTAAGTTCTGCCTCACTGATCATGGCAGGCTCAGATTCTGCCATAAGCGATCCGTTGGCCATTAGTATTAATACGGCTATTAGTTTATTTTGAAATCCACGCAAGCTTAAGTCGCCCTTCAATTAATTGAATATCTTGTCCCTCTTGTATCATAGATTCCTCGAGCGTCCTACTTCTGTGTAAGGAAAATTTCTCAATCTGCACCAGGGGAAACAATTCCTGGTTTAAGTAGTGAATAAAATCAATAAGTTCTGCATCCGTTTTTGTGCCCACCAGTAACGAAACATCATAAGACTTTAAGTGCCTAGAGACATGAGATTCTTCAATTTTAATTTGATCAGCTGTCATACCAAATTGCTGTAATAAGAATTGAAGAACAGTCTTGAGGCGTGTGCGACTTAAGGCTGTACTTTCTTTCAATCTAAGCCATGTTTTCATATCGCATTCTTGGGAAAGACGCCACTGCTGATGTAAGGGATATTGCGCTTGGAAGACGCGTAATTGGTCGGCGGTGGTGTTCAATATACTCGATAAAATCCAAGCACCCGATAGAACAAATGTACTGATTAACAGGCGGCGATCAAGCTGGCGTAAAAGATAGATGAAAGTCGACATTTCTTTCTTCTCCTTCCGTCAATTTTGATCCGGGTAAGTTTTGGTCAAGCCATTCTATCAGTTGATCTATTTCTGGAGCATAATCAGGGTGCATAATAAAAGAACAGCTCATTTTATTATTTTCATAGACAATTTGTGTTATCACAATTTTTTGACGCCAGATTGCAAGAAATTTCTGATAGGCAGTCCAATCTGGTAATTGCGCTGATGATGTCAGGTGGCAAAAGTCTTGATACAAAGATGCCTGTTCTTGTTGGTCTGGCGTCAAGACTGATTGCGTTTCAGAATTCTGAAGTTGCTTTAATCCGTGCCACCACTTAATACTACTGGCAGCCGCTCCCATCGCCAGAATTATGCATAAAATAGTCGCCCCCACATTGACTGCCAAATAAGTATGGTAGGCTTGGTGTTGGCGTTGTAATTGAGGCAATATTTTTTGCCGAGAGCTTATAAGATTTAAAAGTGTCGGTTGCTTCAAGCTTGTCTGAGACGGCGTAAAGATAATATCAAACCTTTTTAGATAATTTTGAATTTTGGAAGACGGCATCTTCGCAGAAACTTGAAAGGCAATGGTCTCATTTTTAAAAACTTGAATTTCTTTCATCCCCTTAAGAGTCAGAATTTCTCCCTGGGGATGTCCCCTGGCTAGATCGCATAGGTACGTGCTGGATAAAAGTTGATGAGGACTTTTTTCTAACCATAATAAAGTTTGCTGTTGAAAATCAGACCATTCAACTTTTTCTGCTTTTGCCCAGCTTAAATAAAGTAAGGGATTAAGATAAAGGGCGAATCGACGGGGAAGACAATTGACTTCAAGGGGAAAGGCCCCTTCTGAAGTCCAGTGACGCCAGCAGTCGATATCCAGAATAATCTTATCCATGGAATTGGCTCACTGATTCATATAAGGGTAGGAGGACAGCCAATACCACCCACACCATTACGACGCCCATTAGCATGACCAAGGCGGGTTGTAGTAAATCCAGACAATTACGAACTTTAGTTTGAAGCTGCGTTAATTCTGCCTCACAGGAAGATACCAAAAGCTCTCCTAGCTTTCCTGTTGCTTCTCCGATTGGAATCAGCCGGGCTGTTGGCGAACGGTTTGGCAGGATATCTTTTAAGGCAACCGAAAGAGAGTCTCCCGCCACCAATTGATGTTCTTTTTCTTGCAGTTGATTGCTCAGCCAAGAACAGCTTGGAGTTTGCGCTGCATGGTAGAGACCCGTTAGCATATCAATTTTTGCTGTTATCATCACCCCAAGTGCATGGAGAAAGTGGATCATTTGCATTTGATACAAAAGCTCTCCTACTTTTGGGATGCCATAGCGCCATGGCTTTAATTGACGATAGTGGCGGATCTTTCTCCATATCATAGCGAACAAACAAACACTGATTCCGCCAACTAGAATTTCTAAAGGGTACTGCCCAATGAAGACCAGAATTTGGGTGGCCACGGGGACTTTCTGAACCCCAAGAATCTGCAGCTGATCCAGTAAGCCGGGCAAAACAAAGACAATAATAATCGTCATTAATACCGCCAGTAAGATCATTAAAATTGCTGGATAACGGATAGATTGTTGGATCAATTGGCGCCATGATCGTTTCCAGATCAAATGTTGAGTAATGAGGGAAAAGGCATGCGCATAATCGCCTGTTTTCTCAGCCAGTTTAACCATTTGGGCGTTAAAGGGAGTGCCAATCCCTTCATAGTGGATCAAACAGACTGACAACACTTGGCCAGCAATTAAGTCCGATTGAATCTGGTCAATAATGCTCTGTAAATGCTTAGAGTCTGTCGTCCCCTTGATGATATCAAAAGATTGATACAAAGGAATGCTTGATTGGGCTAAATGCCCCAGTGTTTGCCAGAAGGTAATTTGTTGAGATAACGAAATCTTACGCTGCATTGGCGGCTCTTGGTTCGACAGGCCCAAAAACTCGATCGACCTCATGTCTGTTTGTCTGGTGACCTATCAGATCGCGGGCATACCGGACCATACGCTCATTTGTTTCTGTTAAGTATTGAGTTTCTAAATCATCGCCTTGGGTAAAAATTTCTGCCACAACATGACGGCCTCGATACCCTGTCTCAAAGCAGGACTGGCAGCCCTTGCCCGAACATTCTACGCAACTGCGTCGAATAAGGCGCTGGGCCATGGCACCTTTCAAAACGCCTGATAGATATCCCGTTGGAACACCTAAATCTTCAAGTCGGCGTGGGATTAGTCTGACATCGCTCACGTGAAGGGTGGTCAAAACGAGATGACCTGTCATCGCGGCCCGAACGGCTGTCATCGCTGTTTCGGCGTCACGGATTTCTGAAACATAAATCACGTCGGGATCATGGCGTAAGATGGATCGTAACGCTTTAGCAAAATCAGTTACCTCTTCTTGAATTTCGGTTTGGCGTACACCTTCTAATCGATATTCAATGGGTTGTTCGACGGTCATAATATTGCGCCCTGCTGGGATAATTTCTTGCAGCATAGAATAGAGAGTTGTGGTTTTGCCTGATCCTGTGGGGCCTGTGATAATAAATAAGCCCTCTGAGCTTCGAGCGATATTTTTAAGCTTGGCAACTTGATGGGTTAGTAGCCCCAGCTGATCTAATCCTGTTTGCACGGAGCGGGGATCGAGTAAGCGAATGACAATGCTTTCTCCATCTTTGGTTGGCATGGTTGAGAGACGGCAATCAATAGGATCGCTGCCTTGATAAAAACGGAAGGATCCATCTTGGGGGCGGCGAGCTTCGGCGAGGTCCAGGTGGCCTAAAACTTTAATATGGGCACAGAGCGCCTGCCATTGGTCCCGGTGTAAAGTCTGTAGCGGCACAAGCAGTCCATCGAGTCGCAGTAAGACTTGGCAATGATGTAAGGCTGGTAAGAAGTGCACGTCACTGGCCCTCGCTTCTAAAGCCCGCGAAATCAGTTGCCGCAAAAGGTCAGGGGCGTAGTCTTGAGATGACGATGCTAGCGGTTGGCTGTGACTTAACTGTTCCATAGTGCGCGGATCGGCTAAATAAAGAATAGGATTCTGATCTGGATAGGCCAAAGCCAGGGAATGCTGAATGAATAGATCATGGGGGTCGGCCACAACAATATGCAGGCCGTCGTCTGAGGGCGCTTTAATTTCGACCCAGCCCTGGGGATGACAAAAATAATCAGTACAAACCGATAAGTCGATGAAAGGAAAACCCATAAATTCTGCCAACAGCGGATAGAAGTCTTCGCGTTTAGCAAAACCGAAAGCTAATAAAATCTCGCCCAAGAACCGCCTTGATCGTCGTTGTTCCCGCAGAGCTGTGTCAAGCTGGTCTTGTCGAATTAACCGCCGTTCAATCAAAAATTTCCCAAGTTGCTGTGCCATGACAATAAAAAATTAATTAACTTGTGGGATGTTTCTAGCACAAATATTATGGACAACAAAGCAAGTTCTGAGAATTACATGGATAACCCCCTTCTTCCCTGGGTGAGAGAGGCAAGGGAGGAAAATGAACCTTGAAGGAGAAGGGCATTTCCAGCTTAATCCTGAAAATGTATAGGGACGGCTAAGCTGTTAGAATGTGGAGATCATCGAACGTTGGTTTAGAAAGTTGACTCTCTAAGTATATAGGAAAGGCTTTTACATTCTTGGCGATCTTACCCTTTCCTCGCCTTGGGGTAAAATTGGAGATTTCTAGAAAACTCTTAAGTTATTGTAATCATAAAATAAAAATTTAATTTATCCTTATGGAGATTTTTTCAAATAGCTTTCTTATTTAAGACATTTTAAAGAGGATTTTTTATTGTATCACTCAGAGAAATAAAGTATAAACTGACCATAGTATAGGTTGTATTTTAGGTATACTCTGTGGCAGATCGTCCACCAAAACTTTATGCGTCCGATAAAACGCGCGCCAAATCTTCTAAGCCAAAAAAGCAAAAAAATTCTTTTTCATGGCTTAAGTTTTTTATGCCTAAAATTAGCCTTGGTTGGTTGCTGGGAAAAAAGAAAAAATCAGCCGGTCAAAAAACTGACAAAAAGTCGAAAAAAAAATCTTCAGGTAAGACCACGATTCGTTGGATGCTCTTTAAGCTGTTCCTAACCTTAGGTGTTTGGATCATGTGTTTTGGCATGCTCACTGTTATGTGGTTTAGTTATGACTTACCGGATACCGATCAGTTAATGGTGAGTTCGCGCAAGCCCGGTGTGACGATTCAGGCCCGCGATGGAACTGTTATTGGAACCTATGGTGATCTATTCGAAGAAATGGTCAAGTTGAATGAGTTGCCGGCCCATGTGCCTCAAGCCTTAATGTCAATTGAAGATCGTCGGTTCTATAGCCATTTTGGGGTGGATGTGATCGGTCTTGTGCGGGCGGCCTATACCAATTATAAGGCTGGCCGTGTAGTCCAAGGGGGATCCACCGTTACGCAACAGCTTGCTAAGAATTTCTTACAAAACCAGGGTAAATACTCTATTCATGACAAATCATTGCGTCGGAAAATTCAAGAAGTGATTTTGGCCGTCTGGTTAGAGATGAAGTTCACCAAAGAACAAATTATGACGATGTATCTTAACCGAGTTTACTTTGGGGCTGGAACCTTTGGAATTGAAGCAGCTTCTCAGAAATATTATCACAAGCCGGCAAAGTATCTCACGGTTTATGAGGCCGCTGTTATTGCTGGTTTATTAAAGGCGCCATCCCGCTATTCGCCAACAAGCAATCCAACCCGCTCGCATGAACGAGCTATGGTTGTGCTGACCCAAATGCACGAGGCAGGCTATATTCGATCGATTGATCAAGTGTTACAACAAAAACATGATGAGATTGATGAAGATCGAATTGATATTAAGAGTGGTAATTTCTTTGGTGATTGGGTTTATGATCAAATTCCAAATTTAATCGGATCCTATGATGAAGATCTGGTGGTGGTGACGACCTTGGATCCCTTCATGCAAAATCAAGCTGAAATTGCTACCCAAGCAAAGATGGAGGAACTGGGGAAAAAATATAAAACCAGCGAGATTTCTCTGGTGGCCATGACTCCAAATGGGGCGGTTCGCGCTATGATCGGCGGAACCCATTATGGCAAGAGCCAATATAACCGTGCCACTCAAGCTCTCCGCCAACCGGGGTCTTCCTTTAAACCCTTTGTGTATTTGGCTGGCCTGGAAAGTGGCATGACGCCTTACACGATGATTTCGGATGAACCCTTTAGTTTAGGTGGATGGAGCCCAAAAAACTTTAGAACCTATCATGCGGTGGGTGAAATTTCGATGGCGGATGCTTTGAAAAAATCTGTCAATACGGTGACCACCCGCATTGCAGCCCATGTCGGTGGGCCTAAAATTGCTTCTGTTGCAAGGCGGCTTGGTATTACGAGTGAAATAATCACAGATTTAAGTATTTGTTTGGGAACCACAGAAGTTACTTTGTTGGAATTGGTTTCAGCTTATGCAAGCTTTGCCAATAAAGGAAACTTTGTTTCCTCTTACGGTATTCTCGAGATTCGTAACAAAAAGGGTGATATCTTGTATCAGCATCAAGATCCTGATCCCATTCAAGTTATTAAACTCCACTATCTCAATCAGATGAATCAAATGATGATAGCTGTTATTGAAGGTGGGACGGGAAGGGGTGCAAAAACAGGCTTCCCGACGGCGGGGAAAACAGGCAGTAATGCCGATAAGGATGCTTGGTTCATTGGATTTACCACCAATCTTGTGGTGGGCGTATGGACAGGGAATGATAACAATGCGCCGATGATTAAAAACTCTACGGGGGGCCGTATTCCAGCGCAAACCTTTGCCTTGTTTATGAAACCCGTGCTGACAGCCAATCCACCGGTGGGATCACTGTTAATTTCTGAAGGGCAAGCGGCAGGTTCACTATCATCCGAAGCCGATGACGATGGCATTATTCAGGAAAGCAAAGTTGAAATAACGCCGACAATGAATGATCCGATCGATTCAGCCAGCTTTGATAAAATGATGGAAGAAGCGGCTTCAGAATAAGATCCTTGTAGCCAGACCGTATGGTTAGGGCTATACTTGATTTATCAGATCACTTCTCATCACGAATTCATCCATGCTTAGATCTCGCAAAGCCAAAATTGTTGCCACTCTTGGGCCATCCAGTCAAACCTACAATGAAATTTTATCGCTGCACGAAGCTGGTGCCGATGTTTTTCGTCTCAATTTTTCCCACGGTACTCATGAACAGCATCGTCAAACCTATGAAATTATCCGTCAGATTGAAGAGACTGTCCAAAGCCCAATTGCTATTTTGGCTGATCTGCAGGGTCCAAAACTTAGAATTGGTCTGTTCAAAGAAAATGCAATAATCCTTGAACAAGACACCACTTTTATTCTCGATACCTATGCCGATCCTGGTGATCAAAATCGAGTTTATCTGCCTCATCCTGAATTATTTGCAGCGGTAATCCCTGGCATCGAGCTTTTGCTCGATGATGGAAAAATTCGACTCATCGTCGAGAGTTCAACGCCGCATCAAATTATCACTAAAGTTAAAAATGGGGGTAAACTATCGAATCGGAAAGGGGTTAATATTCCCGGTGTTTCCATTCCTATTTCCGCCATCACGGAAAAGGATAAGGCTGATCTTGAGTTTGCTTTAGACTTGGGGGTGGATTGGGTTGCTATTTCCTTTGTGCAACGTCCCGAAGACATTCTGGAAGCCAAAGATTTAATTGGCGGCCGTGCAAAATTAATTAGTAAAATTGAAAAACCCAAAGCAATGGAGCATCTGGTTGAGATTATTGGTTTGTCGGATGGTGTCATGGTCGCTCGCGGTGATCTTGGGGTAGAAATGGCACCGGAAGATGTGCCAACGGCGCAGAAAACAATTATCCGGGAATGTCGGGAAGCTGGAAAACCCGTTATTGTTGCCACCCAAATGTTAGATTCAATGATTCAAAATCCAGCGCCGACCCGAGCAGAAGCCTCTGACGTTGCAACCGCTATTTATGATGGTGTTGATGCAGTGATGTTATCGGCTGAATCGGCCAGTGGCCAGTTCCCTCGTGAATCTGTATCCATGATGAGCCGTATTATTAAACAGGTAGAGAATGACCCATTCTACCATAACTTGCTTCAAGTTTATCGACCGTCCATTCGTCCTAATATCTATGGGGCAATGACCGCCGCTGCCCGTCAAGTCGCACAAACGATTCCGGTTAAAGCAATTGTTACATTTACCGAAACAGGCAATTCAGCTTTACATGAAACGAGAGAAAGGCCCGCCTCTCGAATTGTTGCTTTAACGCCGCAAGTGGTAACGGCTCGGATGATGTGTTTGTTTTGGGGAACCTTGCCAATTTTATGTGAGCCTATTTCAAGCTTGGCTGACATGGTAAAAAAAGCCAGTGATCGCCTGGTTGCCAATAAAGTGGTAGACACCGGTGATCGGGTGATTATCCTCGCAGGGGTACCTTTTGGTCAGCAAAGTGGGACCAACATTATGCGTATTGTCGATATTAATTCTGAATACGGAGATAAATAGGAATAACCCCTTGTTAACCAACTTCCTCGTAAGATTAAAGATAAACGATCTTTAATACACGGTGACGATTGATACGGGATCGACTGTTAAAACAGATTGCAATTTTACTAGGAAGTGCTGAGGTATTTTCGTTATCATCAGTATAAGACATCAGAGGAGATTATTATGACAAATGCAACCCTGCCATCGTGGGACCTGACTGATTTTTACCAAGGACCAGACGATCCAAAAATTGAGCAAGATTTGGCAACGGCGCGTCAATTAGTGGATGCTTTTGTCCAAACCTATCAATGTCAGGCGGCAGGATCTCCCTTAAGGCTTCCCGCGACACTTTTACAATCCATCAAGGATTATGAAATGCTTGAAGACTTGATGGGTAAGCTTATAAGTTTTGCCTTTTTAAACTCAGCTACCCAATTGCAAAACACAAGCGCCCAACAATTTTTACAGCACATTCAAGAACAGATTACAGGGTTATCGGCAAAACTAGTTTTTTATAGCTTGGATATCGGTAAGCTTGAAGAATCCGTTTTGATACATGGATTTACCGAACTCCCTGGCTTAGATAAGTATCGGTCTTGGCTCACGAATGTGCGTCTTTATAAGGATCATCAATTATCCGAAGATCAGGAAAAATTAGTGATTGAAAAATCTATTACGGGACGTGCTGCTTGGAATCGGTTGTATGATGAGACCTTAGCCGGAATTAAGTTTGACTGGCAGGGTAAGAAAATCGGCATTAGCGAAATTGTCGATAAACTCAGCGATAAGGATGATTCGATTCGAGCCAAGGCAGCGCAATCTATGGCGGAGGGTCTGCAAAGCCATCTGTCGATTTTTACGATGGTGACTAACATTTTAGCCAAAGATAAGGAGATCGATGATCGCTGGCGGTGTTATTCCCATCCGGTTGCGGCGCGCAATCTGGCGAACCAGGTTGAAGACGAGGTTGTGGAGGCACTCGCCACGGCTGTCAAGGGATCTTATGTGAATTTGAGCCATCGCTATTATGCTTTAAAAGCAAAGTGGTTGGGTAAAGATAAGCTTGAGTATTGGGATCGCAATGCCCCCTTGCCGTCAGCTGAAGATCGCCTCATTGCTTGGGATGATGCAAAAGATATTGTCCACAAGGCTTATCGTCATTTTAGTCCCGAAATGGCTGAAATTGGTAAACGTTTCTTTGATAATGCGTGGATTGATGTGCCGGCCAAACCCGGCAAGCGGTCCGGAGCTTTTGCCCATCCAACAGTTCCCAGTGTCCATCCTTATTTGATGCTGAACTATCAGGGAAGATTGCGGGATGTCATGACGCTGGCCCATGAGTTAGGGCACGGCGTTCATCAAGTTTTGGCCTCTCATCAAGGCCCTCTTTTAGCAGAAACACCCTTAACGATTGCGGAAACCGCATCAGTTTTTGGCGAAATGTTAACCTTCCAATCCTTGTTGCAACAGTGCACAACCAATGATCAGAAGCGCAGTATGATCGCTGCTAAGGTTGAAGATATGTTGAATACTGTTATACGCCAAATAGCCTTTTTCGAATTTGAAAAACAAGTTCATACCCGACGTCGGGACGGTGAGTTATCGGCGGAAGAGTTAGGAAAAATTTGGATGCAAACGCAGCGTGATGCTCTGGGAGAAGCCGTCAATCTTGACGACTGTGTAACCCCTTACTGGGCCTATATCTCTCATTTTATCCATGCTCCCTTTTATGTTTACGCCTATGCATTTGGTGATTGTTTGGTCAATTCACTCTATGCTGTTTATCAGCAAGGCCATCCAGGATTTGCTGAAAAATACCTAACCCTGCTGCGAGCAGGGGGCAGCAAGCGTTATCCTGAGTTGTTGGCGCCTTTTGGACTGGATGCTAAGGATCCTGCTTTTTGGGACCGGGGGCTGCAGATGATTGCTGGCATGATTGATCAACTGGAAGACTTGTAAGAATGGATGATTCATCCTTCAGTGGACGCCTAAAACGCTATGCGCAAGTTACCTCTGCCATGACGGGTCTGGCCAGCCGTTTAATGGGGGAAAAGTATTTGGGAGTGACGATTGATCGGGATCGTCACGCAGAGGATTTGAAGAATCTTCTGGGAGGCTTAAAGGGTCCGTTAATGAAGGTGGCGCAATTCCTCGCGACCGTGCCAGGAGCATTGCCACGGGAATATGCGGATGAATTATTGGAACTCCAATCGAATGCGCCATCAATGGGATGGGCGTTTGTCCGGCGGCGGATGGCCAGTGAACTCGGTCTAAATTGGCTCAATAACTTTGCTGACTTTCAACAGGACGCAACGGCGGCTGCCTCGCTGGGACAAGTGCATAAGGCGTGTCTGACTACCGGTGAAGCGGTTGCCTGTAAGCTTCAATATCCGAATATGGAATCAGTTATTGATGCTGATGTGGCGCAACTCAATCTGATTTTGTCGCTTTATGAATCTTTTAATAATGCCCTGAAAACAGAGGCTATTCGTGAAGAAATAGAAGAACGTCTGCGCGAAGAGCTCAATTATTTAGACGAAGCAAAAAATCTAAAGATCTTTCAAGAGATTTTTAGGGACAAGCTCGATGTTCATCTTCCTAAGGTTTATGAGGCGCTCACGACAAAACGGCTGTTGACGATGCAATGGTTAGAGGGGAACAGCGTCCTTCATTATTGTGATGCCGACTCAGAATTTCGCAATGATATTGGTAAAAAACTGTATCAGGCGTGGTATCATCCCTTTTATTCTTATGGTTTGATTCATGGCGATCCCCATCCTGGCAATTATAAAATTACAGAAGATGGTCAGATTAATATTCTAGATTTAGGCTGTATTCGAAGCTTTTCGGGCAAATTTGTTTCAGGCGTTATTGAATTGTATCGCGCTTTACAAACCAATGATCAGGCGAGAGCTGTACACGCCTATGAAATATGGGGTTTTGAGAATCTTAATAAAGAAATTATTGAAATTATTTCAGAATGGGCAAAATTGCTCTATGAACCCTTGTTGGATGACCGTGTCCGTTTAATCCAAAGCGATTTAAAAGGAAAGGTGGGATGGGAAACTGCCGCCAAAGTTCATGACCAACTAAGCCAAGCCGGTGGAATTCGCCCTCCGAAAGAATTCGTTTTTATGGATCGAGCTGCCGTTGGAATTGGGTCGGTCATGATGCGCCTGGGCGTGCAACAGAATTGGCATCAATTGACGGAAGAGATGATTCAGGGATTTGAACCAACCAACCTAGAAGAGCAAAAAGCAAAAGTCTTTAGATTGGTTGAGGCGATCCCTGGCTAAATTCTAGCGTTATTCTTCAGTAGTCAGACGAGTCTCAATTCGTTTAAGAGGCTCGATTAAAGATTGATTGCCCGTCACGCCATTAAGTTGAGTCTGCAACGTTGTAAGAGTTGATAATACTTTAGCCTTTTCTACATCAACGGTATCGGCATTTTCATGCAGTTTATTCATAAGTGTTTCACCGTTTAGGGACCGCAAGCCACGTGTAAGGGAAGTGTGAATCACCGACATTGTATCTCCATACTGCTTTGAAGATTGGGGTGTTAAGAGATTCAGATATTTTACTTCGTCATTTTTCTGTTTCATTTCTTCCAGCTTAAGGTAGGAAGAAAGGGCTGCGTTCTTGATAATTGTTGGATCCGCTAGCATTTGTAGCAGCTGTGTGCAGATATCTCGGATCTGTATAAAATTTATATTTAAGGCGTTACGGTTAACTGCAGGCAGATTATTATTCACTCCTTCCATGGATAAAAGATTTGCTTTTATCAACGTGTTAGCCGTTTCTAATACCGTTTTAATATAATTTTCTAAGATGGCCGGTTGTTCAAAGGAATCAAGCACATCTATTATAGTGGTTGCTTCTAGCTGGAGATCATCTAATTTTTTTAATCCGTTCATTAACTCTACAGTGTTAATTTCCAGGGTAGATTTTACTTCTTCGTCAACATTAAAAGATTCTAAACTTTGGGAAAAAATCGTAGCAGCTTCCTTAACAACAGGGTCATTCGTATCTGCGGCATATAAGCATTGTAATAGGAACAAGGGTGTAAGAAGCTTTTTAAGGAACATGATACATTCTCAATTATAATGATGATACTCTGATAATTATACTGTCACTATCTTAAGTTTTAGTTAAGCTAATATATTTATGAAGAACCCTAATTATGGCCAATGTGCTTAAAGGATACCCAACGATTTAAGTGAGCTATGTCGTCCTTTACCAATAATGACGTGATCATGCAGCTTAACGCCTAAATCATTACCAATGCGTTGGATTTTTAAGGTGAGGTCAATATCGGCGCGAGAGGGTGTGGGGTCCCCAGAGGGATGATTATGGACCATAATTAAGGAAGAGGCACCCACCTCAAAGGCGCGTTTCATCACCTCTCGCGGATAAATGGGCGTATGATTAACCGTGCCAGTTTGTTGGATTTCATCACATAATACTTGATTCTTTTGATCTAGATAAAGAAGGCGTAATTGTTCTTTATCATCATACGCCATCGTTGCCGTGCAATAATCAATGACTTGCTGCCAGCTTTGTAAAACGCACTTACCATGAATATCTTGCTTTAAAGCCCGGCCAATCACTGCATATTGAAGTTTCAAAGCATGGATGACATTATCACCAACACCTTTAATTTCTTTGAGCAGGGGAATAGGGGCTGCCACGACCCCTAACAGGCCACCAAATCGATCAATGAGGGCTTTGGCCAGAGGTTTTGTATCGCTGCGGGGAATAACTTGAAAAAGAAGTAATTCTAAGAGCTCGTAATCAGCAAAAGCAGCGGCACCGACAGTATTAAATTTATCCTTAAGACGCTGTCGGTGGCCCTCATAATGAGACTTTGTCTCAGTTGCCAGAGAGGGTGAAGATTTCATAACCGTCTCTGGTTACTGCAATTGAATGCTCAAATTGCGCTGACAAAGATTTATCTTTTGTAACGGCTGTCCAGCCATCGTCCAAAACTTTGACCTGCCAGTTACCGGCGTTAATCATCGGTTCAATGGTAAAGAACATCCCTTCTTTCAACTCTAATCCCCGACCTGGTTTACCATAATGCATAACATTGGGGGCACAATGGAAAATGCGACCAATTCCATGACCACAGAAATCACGAACGACTGAAAATCCCTGCTTTTCAGCATAGGTTTGTATGGCATGGCCAATATCCCCTAACGTGGCACCGGGGCGCACAACCTCAATCCCACGCATCATGGATTCATAAGTGGCATCAATTAATTTGCGAGCCCTAAGCCCCACCTTACCAACGGTAAACATGCGGCTCGTATCACCATACCAACCATTTAAAATAACTGTCACATCAATGTTAAGGATGTCGCCATCCATCAGCTTTCGGCTACCTGGAATCCCATGGCATACCACATGATTTAAGGAGGTGCAGATTGATTTGGGATAACCACGATACCCTAAGGGCGCCGGGATCGCCTCATTTTTTATAATAAAATCATGGCATAGTCGATCTAATTCTTCTGTGGTGATGCCGATTTTGACAAACGGAGCGATATAATCCAGAGTTTGGGCTGCAAGCTTTCCAGCTGCCCGCATGCCTTCAAAGCCTTCAGCGCTGTTCAGAATGATTGTATTTTCATCAATATCATTAACGTCGTGATCATGGTCATGATCGCAGCAACCGTCATGATGGTGGTGGTTATGTTGAGTTTGAATCAGCATGGTTTAGCCTTTACTTAAATTTTCAAACGTTTATAAAATTTATCTATCTAACACCGTAGCGATTTCCCATCATTTTTTCAAGTCTTGCGCCGTCACGCTTTTAAAATGGCTTTTCCCCTAGCTTAGCCCAGGGTCTCGAGATTGCAGAAGTGATTTGCTTGTCATTTGGAGTTCCCGGCTCTTCGGCCGGGAAAAGAGGGCCGTGTCGTAGGCTTAATAAAATCTCCTTTTTCCGGACAAGCGTAGCGCGATCCGGAATCTAAAGATCGTTTGATAACTCCCTGTTAAGCTTGAGTTCCCGGCTCTTCGCATGGTCCTGGCGGACAAAAAAGAAAGAAAAGCTGGATTTATTTTCCTCTATCTAAAGCTGATCCAATCGTCCATTGGTTGTCCACAGAACATAACAGTCTATCGGAGTGTTAGGATAGAGAAAGGCAAGAGCTTGCTTATACCCCTTTAATTGCTGCTTAATAGAGGCAGAAATTTGATCGGCTGAAAGAGGGGGCGTCTGAGAGGATTTATAATCCAAGATCTTAATGATAGGTCCGAGCACAATCCGATCAAGGCGTATTAAATCACCGTTTGCTGTCATCACTTCAAGTTCTGCTACTGAATCCTGACCAAAAAAATCTCGCAAATTATCAGATTTTAGGAGGGTTAAAGTCGTTGTCAGACAATCTTGCTGGAGAGCTAAATCGTTGGTCATACCTTGTATCACTTGCATCCCCTTCTCTTGCCATAAGGATGGATGAAGCTCTGGCAAGATTTCGAGTAATTTATGAATAAGAATGCCGCGGTGGGCTTGAGCCGTCGTCGGCTCTTTATCCTCAATCGGTTTGAGTTGATGACTTAAATCCACAGTCGTGCTTAAAAAGTCAGGTAACATCGAAATATCGACTGATGAAAGGGCTGGTAAGTCTTGGGTGGAGGGAATTACAGAAGGGGCCCATTCTTCTTTTACCACTCCCTTATCCTCTAGAAGACTATACCAAGCATCTTTGGGTTGTTTGTCGCCATATCCCCCTATATAGAGATGATCTTGAGCGCGAGTCAGAGCCACGTATAGCAACCGTTTATCTTCAGCTTCTTCGTGCAATAGGTGGTCAGCTTTTAAGACCGCCGTAAGCTCTATATCTTGCGCTTTTGGGGGGGTGGCTAAGAGTAAGTTACACTGTTGATCAGTGTGGCGCCACAATATATTGCCTGTCGGACTTTTCGCATTAAATTTTTCGACTAGAATAACAACGGGCGCCTGAAGTCCCTTTGACCCATGAATTGTCATGATGCGGACTTCATTATGTTGAGTGTCAGCACTATCCCTTTTGAGTTCATAGCCTTGTGCCAAAATTTCCCCCATAACCAATTCTAAACTGGGGCTGATTTGATGGTCGAGCGTTAGCAAGAGATTTAAAAACTCACCCAACACATCTTCGGCTTCATGCGACAATCGGCTGAGAATACGTTTTTTGCCATCGAGCTTATGCAGAACATAAGAGAATAATTCAAAGGGTGATAGGTAATCTGTCTTATCTAAAACTTCCTTTAACCACTCATAGGCAGTTTGATAAGTGGGCGACTCACTGTGCTTGATCAATTCCATCCATAGGGAGCCTTGACGGTTCATTGACAGCATCATGAGGTCGGCATGACTTAACCCAATTAGCGGACTGGTCAACACGGCGGCTAGAGAGAGGTCATCGAGGGGTTGAAGTAAAAATTGACCTAAGCTCAACAAATCTTTGACGGCTAAATGAGTGGTCAGTAAAAAACGATCGGCACCGGCAATGGGGATGTGGCGCTGTTTGAGGCACCGAATAAGATGGTTAATAAAGTCCGATCGTTGTCGCACAAGAATTAGAATGTCTTTGGCTTGAATAGGCTGCTTTGTGGATGGTAAGATCATGCCGCTGTGGAGCAAGTGATCAATTTGCTGCGCTATTTGGTGAGCGTATTGTTGGTAAAGGCCGGTATCAACTATTCTAACAGTGGGCAGTGTCCACGGCGTCATATCACCTTTTTCTTCGTCCTCTGGTTTAATAAGGGCTGGCCATAAACAAACTTTACCGTGATGGTTTTGCCGGAATGGTGTGTGAACTAGATTGGATTCAGCCAAAACTTGTTCTTGCAGCGTTTTATCAGTGAAGACAGAATCAACAAGATTAAGAATTTGGGGGGTAGATCGGAAGGAAACGGATAAATCCACAGTGCGCCATGTTTGGCCGATGGCTTGGCTCTGTTGTGCAAAAAAGTGCTGCAACCGCACAAAATCATGGGGGTTTGCCCCTTGAAAACTATAAATGGATTGCTTGGAATCCCCCACCACAAATAAAGTTCGATTGGATTTGTCGGGCCTGAAAAAATCTTGGGTTAAAGCTTTGATGACATCCCATTGGGCAGGGTTGGTATCCTGGGCCTCATCAATCAATATATGATCAATTCCACCATCCAGTTTATAAAGAACCCAGGCTGCCAATTCTGGATCATTCAGCAGATTAATCGTCTTTTCGATCAAGTCATCATAATCGAGTGCTGATTCAATCAATTTCTGCTGTTGATAATGGTCATAAATTGCTGTTCCAAAAACAAACAAGATAAGGGATTTTTGGGCAATTTCTAATCGGTTTAACAGGTCATTGAGTTGATAAATCCGTTCAGCTTCGACCTCATGTTTAACGGCTGGCCTTTTAGAAATAGAGCCGTCAGCTGTGAGAAAAAGCCTGGCATATTGGTCATACAGCGCAACTCGCTCTTCAACCGAGCTTGCAAGCCATCGTTCTAAGATGGGGTTCGCTTTAACCTCAAGGCAGGCCAACAAGCCAGCCCGATTATACGTTCCCTCTTGCGATGCCTTGGCAATAAAACCCTCGCGGGCCTGTCGGTCTAGAAGAGTTAAGTGAGAGGGTAGGTCAAGTGTTACCTTAAGGTGATGATTATAGGAATCCAGGTTATGGTGACTTAGCTGGCGTAAGTTTCGGCGATGGGACAGTAAATCCTCTAAGGTTTCTTCAAATTTTTTGTCTTTATAATGAAGCGCTAAGAGATCGAATAGATCGGGATATTCTTGCGATTTTTGGTGCAACATTTTTGCGCTGGCGCGGTGTAATAAGGCAGCGGCCGTTGTATCATCCAGAATTGAAAATTGTGCCGGAATTCTGGCTTCTAACGGAAATCGTCCCAGAACTGTTTGGCAAAAACCATGGATTGTTTGGATTTTTATGCCGCTTGGTAGATCCAGGATCTGGGTGAATAAGCTGCGCGCCTTAAGATGTAGCGGTGGCGTCACAGGACCCTGCCATAAATCCTCGAGGCTTTGATGAAGCTGTGTATCATCCATCTGTACCCAAGAACTGAGACGGTGGAAAAGACGGGTTTGCATTTCAGCCGCTGCCGCCTTGGTAAATGTTAAGCACAGGATTTTGGAAGGATCTTCGCCGCTGAGCATAAGATTTAAGAGCCGATCGGTCAGAACTTTTGTTTTACCTGTACCGGCTGAGGCGCTTACCCAAGCGCTAACGTGGGGGGAGGCGGCAAGTTTTTGGGGATAACTGGGATTGGCATCAACAGCGATCATGAATTCCATTCCTCTAAGCGGGCGAGTTGACTATAATCGCGGTTCTTAAGCTTTGACTCTCCCCAGGGATTACAGAGGTAAGGTGTCGCTGACATTAAGAAATGCTGCAAAAGGTTTTTGAGTCCCTGCTCTGTTGACTCCACTAGAAGATTAATATCTTTCAAGTTAACCACAGCGCCCCCATCTTTACCTCCCTTGAGATGCCAGTATTCAAGATTGGATAAAGAGTGATTGATTAAGGGAGGGAATCCATTGTTGGCAAGCAATAATGCCTCGATGGCCAATTGCGGTGATAGTCCTGCTATAATATCGCCTTTCGTGGGCAACGTTGAGCCGGTCTTATAATCCAGAATAATGGCTTGTCCATCCCTGACGTCAATCCGATCGGCAATCGATGTAATGGTTGCAGATCGCCGATGACCATAATTGAAGTCAAGCGTTCCTTCAATTTCGGTGAAGGTATAGTCTAATTGGCGTTTACGCCATTCATTAACGAGCCAGTGAGCAACACTGGTAAAGCGTGGCCACCAAAAATGCTGTACGTAGGGATCCGCTATAAAAGGAGCAAACGTTTTTTCACCACAGTCGATAAGTTTATCTAAATCAATCTGATTGCCATACAGGCGATGGTAAAGATCAAGGCCTTCATGGATTAAATTACCCAGGTCACGGGAATCTAAGTCTTCATCAGGGACATCAAGTTTGCGTAATTTTAAGATGCGACGGGCATAGTAACCAAAAGGATCGCGCATCAATTGTTCAATGTCGGTTGTGGAAAAATGGACCGGTCGTTTGTCTAAAGGGGGACAGGGTAATGGTTCGGCTGCTGGTTCAATTTTTTGCGGCGCATCTAGTTTTTCCGCCCACTCTTTAAGTTGTTTCCCGTCATCAAGCTTGATTTTATGAATGGATAATAGGGTTTCTAAGCGTAACCACCAACGACTCGGGACTGTTGCCGTGCCACTTTTTCTCATGCTTCGAGTAAGCATAGCCTGAGGGGCCGAAAATCCAAGGCAAAAGTCATGGGCTGACAAACCGATGCGCCGTAAGGGATCGGGGAGTCCTAAATCCAAGCGCATTTGACGATTTAACCACGGATCGCTGGCAAGATCTTGCGGCCAGGTTCCCTCATTTAATCCCGCCAGAATCATCAGCGGGGCATGGGCCTGTCTGGCTTCGAGAGCACCCAAGATACGAACGGGGCTGCCGATTCCTTGTCGATCATGAACGAGTTCTTGGTTCATTAATTGAGGCAAGAGATCCCGAAATTCTCGTCCGTTCAGCGGCGGATAAAAGTCACCATGGGGCTTTAAAGAGGCAAAATAATCAGCAGCTCTCTGACCATCGGCTTCTCCCCAGAGTTTTTCTGGCGCACACAAAATTTCTGCTATTTTTATAAGATCATCCAGATGTTCTGTTAATGATTTCTTGGACGAGTGATCTGTTAGGACCATGTCTTTTAAAAAGCCCTCATACCATTCTCGATCCTCCTCTTTCACATAGTCAGCTGAAAGAAGGTTGGGTTGGCGTCGCCGACGTAACTTTAAATCCAATTGGCGCACATGATTTAAATGAGCGGCTCGATTAAGATGCCGATAACAGAGGGGGTGTTTTAAGAGGGCTAATAATCCTCGCGGTGTTGGTTGGCTGCGGAATTGAGTAATTAAACATAAAAATGTCCCCACCACGGTTTTAGTTAAGGGCGTCCCTTGGGACGTATTGGCAATAATATTCCAGCGCTTGAGTTGGGATTGGAGTCGGCGGGTTAATTCCATGTCGGGTGTAATGACAATGATGGATTCAAGACCTTCCGCAAGGCTTTGGCGGATTTTTAAGGCAATTATGAGGGCTTCATGACCTGTATCTCGGCATTCCACCATGGAGAGATTAGAGATAATATCTTGTTGCTCTGCAGCTGATAATGGTTGCGCCATATTAATAACGGGCGCCATGGCTTGTTGTAAGAGTTTGCCGCGAGCCTTTGCTGGCGCTGCAAGGGTTACCCACGGTCTAATATCAAGACTCCCTAAGCGATCAACAAATTGATGCAGCGTGTAAAGGGGATGGGTGGAGGGTGGTAAGTCTTCTGATAAAGCCTCAAAGCCTGGTAAAACAATATTCCCATTTTGGAAATTAAGGATTGCTTTGGCGAGATCTGCTGTGGCGGGACGGGTCGCTGTCGTTCCTGCCAAAATAACGGGATAGTCCGGCGCCCACTGCTGGGCCAAAACTCTCAGATTATCCCGTCGTCTTTGGGCGCTATCGATCATGCCATAATCTTGTAAGATAGATGGCCAATAGTCGGTGATAATTTTTAAGAAATCCAGCGTGATTTGCCAATGTTGAGCAAATTGGGTGCCGACCAGGGTTTGTAGGCGCGCTATGTCACCATCAGAGGTATGAATCTCGTCCAATAAGGTCATCAATTCTTTGGCCAAGTTTAAAGCGGTCGCAATTGAAGTTTGTTCTTTCTTTAAGATCAATTGGCTCAATAACCCCAATTGTTGGGCAGCAGGCATGGCTGGTCGTAAGACGGGCGCAATAAATCCAGGGACAGTTGGTTCCTGTTCAAGGTCAGCTAAAGCGATAATACGGGGGAGAATTTGACTGTTGCGGCGTTGCTGAAAAGCTTCTTTTAGACCTAAGCAGCCGCGCCGGGTTGGTAGAATAACGAGAGTTTTTGCCAATAAAAGAGGGTTGGAGCTAAATCTTTGCATGATCCCATCTGCCAAGGTTTCGAGGAACGGCTGGCCAAAAGGGATCGTGAAAACTTTAGCCATGGGCCAACCTGTGGCGTAAAGATTCAAGGGCGTCTAAAGTTCCGACATCCGACCAAATCCCCTCTAAAACAATAGCTTTTAGTCTGTTGTTATGATGGGCTTTGCGATACAGATCGACAATCGAAAAAGCGCCAGGCGGACAATTCTCAAAAATTCTAGGGTGCAGTAATTGGATGCCGGTGTAAATATAAGGGGCAGGAGATCCGGCGGGGCTAAATGTTGGGGTTAAGGTGGCCTCATTCCAGAAAAAATCGCCTGGACCTGCAAAGTTTAACGCATTCTTGTGGGATACTAAAACTAACAAAGCATCCATGGTTTTGTCATCCCATGTTTGCTGTAAATCATCTAAAATATTGCCCGAGGTTTCTTGCCACCAAATGTCAGAATTTAAGCTAAAGAATGGCTGGTTGTTAAAGTGAAATAGAGCATTGGCAATGCCTCCCCCGGTTTCTAAAAGTTCTGATTCATGGGAAATGATAACCGACGTATCTTTTAAGTAAGAGGCGATTTGGTCAGATAGATAATGTGTGTTAATGACAATTTTATCCAGCTGGCGAGGCAACAATCGATTAAGAATATGCTGCAATAGAGGGGTGTCATTTAATGTGATCAAGGGTTTTGGTGTCGTCAACGTCAGGGGCTGCAAGCGTTTGCCCATTCCTGCAGCCAAAATCATGCTTTGCTTAATCATGCTTGACGTCTCGCACAGTAATATTCTGGTTGAACCAATTTTTGATTTTCGCTAATTCGGGATGATTCAAATTCTTGTCTAAAAGTCGCCAGATTCTAGGGATATGATTTAAATAGTGAGGCTTGTTATCGCGTTTGGCTAGACGTACAAAAAGTCCTAAGATGCGGGTGAGACGGCTGGCACTAACCATATAGGTAATGGTGCGCTCCATGGTTCCTTCTTGAAATTGTGAAAATGCTTGACTATAGCGCTGCCAACAATTGAGCTCAATGTCCGGAGCGATATCCATTCGTACATCGTCAATTAAGGAAACAAAATCATAAACCATGGGACCCCAGCGAGCATCTTGGAAGTCCAATAAGCCACATGCTTTCGTCTGGGGCCGGTCTTTGATATAAATTAAATTATCAACGTGGAAGTCCCGCAATATTAAGGTTTTGGGCAGGGTATCAGCCCTTTCGAACACTTTCAACCATACTTTTTCAAATTCAGATCTCGCCTTTGCCGGCAGCTGATGGCCGTGAGTTGCTGGATAAAACCAGTCAACGAATAAGAAGACCCCATCCATAAATTGACGGACCGAATAGTCTTCAATCATGTCTGGCTTGCTATGAAATGTTTGTGCCAAAGCAACCAGGGTCTCGGTTGCAAGAGTATATAAAGCGGGGGCTTGTTCAGGGTTTGCTTTAAGGACGTTGGTAAATGTGTCATCGTGTAAGTCTTCCAAAAGGATAAATCCATCCGATAGATTGTGACCGATGATTTGGGGAGCAGAAAAACCATTATTCGTCAAAAGAGTAGCGATATCGATAAATTGTTTAGGCTTTTCAGAAGCCGGTGTGTTCATCAAAACAAATGTATCCGGTTGCCGGTTTAACCGGAAGTATTGGCGTGGTGAGGCGTCTCCCGCAAGAAAGGTCATAGTAGCGGTTGCCAAGCCATGATCTTTTAAGAAGTCGTGTAATGCGTTTTTCATATTATAAGCAGTTAAAGTCAATGTGTACAGCTCCGTGGCATTGCATTTCAATGGTGCGACTTAAGTCTGCTGCAAATGTGAGTCGAAGATCAAGTCGATTTTCAGGTAAAAAATGCCCGAGGCGTTCTGGCCACTCAATTAAACAGATTTTATCATAAAAAGCATCAAGCAGTCCAAGCTCTTCTATCTCATCGATCGCCTTAAGCCGATAAAGATCGCAGTGCCAGATAGAACCGTGGGAAGATGCATATTCCTGTATGATCGTAAAAGTTGGGCTAGGGACATGGACAACATGGGGGCAAAGACTGCGAATTAAAGCCCGACAGAATGTGGTTTTGCCAGCTCCTAAATCGCCCCACAGACAAACGGTAATAGGGGATAGTAAATGGACACTTAGATTAGCAGCAATTTGACTAAGGCGTGTTTCGGATACTTTTTGAAAGGTATGCATTAAACTATTTACCAACAGGATAATATTGTTTATACCTTAAAAATATTGCGAAGTCCGTGACTTATGCAAGAAAAATGGGTACAGTAGATAGTGAAATAATATGAGCCCAGAGGTCTCTCGGTGTGCGGGACGGTTGTTGATCGATGTCTGTAACATCCTGATGATGGTATTTTCTCGAGCGGCTCTTTAATGTATAATCGTTGTTATTGCCCTTGAGGAAACCGTTGTCATGCAGACAAAAGAAAAATTATCAGTCATCCAAATCTCTGACACGATGCGGGAGACTACACCAGATACGATTCCCAATACAATTTCCAATCCAATTCCCACTTATCTCAAATCTCTGCCCACGTCTACCTATTCTTGCCTAGTCGTCAATTTGGACCATGTGGCTGCCAATTACCGTAGACTTGCTGAGGAAGCTAAAACGGCTGAATGTGCAGCTGTTTTGAAAGCTGATGGTTATGGTATGGGCGCCGTTCCTATAGCGTTACGGCTGCATCAGGAAGGCTGTCGGTCGTTTTTTGTTGCCTTTGCTCATGAAGGGGTTGCCTTGCGTGAAGCTTTTGTGGATAGGGGCTTAGATGCCCATATTTATATTCTCAATGGGTTTTTCCCCGGGGCAGAGGGGACATATGCAGAGTTTCATTTAATTCCCGCCTTGACGGATTTGGATCAAGTGGATCGATGGCAGGCTTTTTGTCATATGACAGGACGAAAGCTACCAGCAGCGTTGCATATTGATACGGGAATGAGTCGTACAGGCTTGCCAAGTAAAGAGTATATGGCCTTGGCGAGTAATCCTGAGTTGTTGGATGGAATGGATCTAAAGCTTGTTTTAAGTCAAATGGCTTATAGTCACGATGAAAATATGACTTTTAGCATCCAGCAGCGTCAACGATTTGATCAAGCCATTCGACATCTGCCCAAGATGAAGGCGAGCCTCGCCAAGTCGGGTGTTATTTTTCTTGGTCCTGAATTCCATTATGATATGGTGCGTCCTGGTATTGCCCTCCATGGAATTAATCCCATTAATGAAAAAGCTAATCCCTTGCAGCAGACGATGGAGTTATGGGGCCGGATTTACCAGATTCAAGATGTGGTTGTGGGTCAAAGCATTGGTTATTCTCAAACCTTTGTCGCCGCGAGTGCACGGCGGGTGGCAACCATTGGTGTGGGTTATGCGGATGGCTATCCATGGGTCCTGGGCAATAAAGGGCAGGTGGATATTGCTGGTTACAAAGCCCCTATTGTTGGCCGAGTTTCCATGGATGTTATGACCGTCGATGTGACTGATATTCCAGAAATTCATTTAGAGATGGGAGGATGGGTGCGTTTAATGGGGGGCGATATTTCAGTTGAATCCCTTGCGAAATTAGCTGGAACTGTTCCTTATGAAATTCTGCTGCGGATGGGCAAAAGATTTCGACGCGTTTATCTCCAATCTTAATGAATCTCCTCTCGTGGGGGTGGACCCCTTCCTATAAGATAATTCTTTCATTCCACGGAGTAATAAATTGGGATTGAGGTGTACTGTTACTCTGCAAAGGTCATCTTAATTAAAAAACAAGGGCTTGGAACATCGTTTTGACTCAAAATTTACTGTGAGAGAAAAGCCGTGCTGCAAAAATTTTGAAGTCAAACATTCACCCAGAACAGGGTTCTCCATAACTGATTTTTTAAGGAGGAGTGACCTCTATTTTTTTCTCTTGTAAGGTTATCTTGATGAAGATAGTCTATTTTTTAGGAGGGGAAATGGTAGCGAAGGAGGGATTTGAACCCCCGACACGCGGATTATGATTCCGCTGCTCTAACCAACTGAGCTACTTCGCCACATTAGGATATCCATAATATAGCGGTATCTCTTATCGTTGTCAAAAAAAAGTATTATGAATGTGGTAAAAACTTGACATTTCAACTAATGGTTGTTATTTTGCCTCGTGTAAACTATAAATTGTTTTAGGTGAGTTATGCCGTTTCAGAGTTTTCCAAGTATGAATGTTGCTATTCGATGCCGTAATGGGTCTAAAATCAAAAGACTTTTGCTTGCATTGGGGATTGTGGGTGAAAATTTTGACAACCAGTTACGACAGGATTGGCATATTATTATCACAGATCAAGAATTATTTGAAACAATTCCCTCTAAGTACTTAAGGATTGTTTTATCTGACCGTCCTTTAAGGAGTAGTAATGGGCAAGTTATCCGTATTCCGCAGACTTTAGACTTAACAATGCTCTATTTTGCTCTTGTGAATGCTGCCAAAACTCTCGGATTGCAGCATGCCCCAGCTTATTAGGGTTGTTACTCAGCGTTTGTCACCTTGAACCTCGTTTTAGGGTATGCCATAAACACTGTTGAACTAAAAATTTTCTTAAACCGCCTCTCTAAAGACGGGGGGTTTTGAAAGGCCTCAACTATAAAAAATGATTCTTGCGGAGAGGATGGTTGAGGGAATATAAAGAGCACCCGGGAGAGGGAGAGAAGTATTTTTACAAATTGAACAAGCTTTATAATCTCCTTGATATTTCCTTTGTTAAAGGTAAAGTCATTTTAATTTTTGGTTTGTTCGCTTAGAAAAACTGATTTTTAGTTTGACAAGAGGGGGTGTCAGCTTTAAATTGTTTATATCCGGAGAGGTGGCCGAGTGGCTTAAGGCAACGGTTTGCTAAACCGTCATACGCCGTAAGGTGTATCGAGGGTTCGAATCCCTCTCTCTCCGCCATAAACTAAAAGCCCCTGAAGTAAGTATTACTTTAGGGGTTTTTAGTTTATCGATGAAAAGTGGGATGAGAACCCGTTAAAGAGGGTTCGACAGCGAGGCGTTGCGGCGCGCGGTTAATAGTAAGATCATTTTTTATGGATGCATAGAACTTTTCATCGGTAGGGATCGTCATAAAAAATAGCCTTCTTTAGAATTTTAAAATACACGCCCCCTCCTTAGATTCTAAACTTAGAAGGTAGAATCTACTGCATTTAAGGAATTAATCTGCTATATTTAATCGCCTTAGGTGGAACAAACTTTGACAAGATTATCAACAAAATAGCCTAAATAGGCATTCTCTTTTCTAATAAGTCGGCCCCCGATCAAATGGTTTTACCCTCTTCATTCGAGCCGACCCCCATTAAGATTTTAAATAAAGGCTCATCCATAAGGTGTATCTCCCGAGTGTTTAGTTTTCATTAACCTCTTTGTACAGGTCATTCAATCGGTCTTTCTTCCTCTCAATTCCATGGTCTGCTGCTTTTTTAAAATAGGTGAAGGCTTGGTGCTCATCTTTCTGAGTACCTTTGCCATTTTCATACCAGCAAGCAAGTAGATTAAGGGCATTTCCATCAAGCTGTTGAGCGGCTAATTTCAAAAGATAGATCATTTCTTTAGCAATTTCTTCCTTGTATTGTGAAGGAGTGGAATTGTGAAAAAGTTTATTGGCAATTTGAAAAATTACGGGGGAAGGATATTTTTCTACTACTCCATCAAGCAGATAAAATCTTCCTTGCTTAATCAATTCAAAGGCATAATTGATAACATTATTAAATGGGACTTCAATTCTTACTTTCGTCTAGGTATTTTAAAATGGTACTATCCGAAAAAGGGACATTAAATTTTAAAAAATGCCCCACATGGGGTAAATATTACGACATACTTGCAACTTTACAATGGATCCGCTTTTTGAATATTTTTTAAGTACTCACGCTACCACGAGGGGCGTAAGATTTTCATCCCCACCAACTTGAAATACCAGTTGATTCCAATAGGGAATAAAGATTTTTACTCACTGTTTCAACAGGCGATCCATCCATTTGATCCATTTGCTTCTCAATCTTTGCGAACCCATCAATTAGAGAGAGTTCTGGATGCTCTGATGGAGCAAACAGAAATGGAAATTGTTGGTGGGAGGACGACTTAAATATCTCTAAAAAAGTTCTCGTTTGAGACGTGCGACTGCCAAAAGAAGTCAGCGTTTTAGTCACAAGGCTTCGGTTATTATATAAGTCTTCAATAGCAGTTAAAGTTGCAAGGGTACATTTATAAACACTTTCTTGATAAGTGGTTGTTAGGGTTATCGGGCTAAATGGTGTATCACTAACATAGAGAGTTATTGTTTTATGGATATCAAAGGTTCCTTCAAAAAAATGCGTCACCAGCTCTTTCAGGTCTTCTATGGGCAGTGGGTGAGTGATTTTCTCGAGAAATAAAGACGGGCAATATTGAAAAAAGAGCGTATGGCTATCAGCCAAACACTGGGCAAGGTAAGATTCAATGTCAGCTTTAATTCTATTGGCTACCAGGTGATCAGGAAAAAACTTTTGATAATCCTCATGCAATCGAAGACTATTTTTAATAATTTTTTTCGTTATTTTATAGATTTTTTGTGGTGTATTGATCTCTTTAGAAAGTAAAGTAAGGTCTTCCGTTAAAAATGAACAGCTGTCCTGGTAGAACTTGGCGAGATAATCATGGTCAATGCTATAATTGATGTTAAATCCAATTTGTTTCTTTGCTTCAATCAACTCTTCTTTAACAAATAAGTCTAAGGATGGGTGAGTAAGTTGGTTGAGGAGACAAAAATAAAATTTTTTGCGTTTCCAGGTGCGTAGTGTATCAGGAATAAAGGTTTCATCTGCCAAGCTGTAATTTTGTAAACGCTGTAAGTCGGTTGTTACAGAGGACTGATTGATGGAACTATGTAAAATTGGTTGTAACAAACCATAACCTATTCGCAACAGTTGATCCCGATAATAATTGTCTAGAATAAATAAAAATGCGTAATATTTTTTCTGATCTTTAGAGTCTACGTCATCAAGGGAGGTTAATCCCATGATTGTTGGCCCTATTTTTTCCATATTCTGCATAAGGTTTTCGATACCTGCTTTGATGCGGGCGTGGAATTCTTCTCGATGTTGCACAATATTGTGGGGATGCTTAGCTTCTAGATTTTTTTTAATCCACAGGAGTGTCTTCTGAATTTCTATGGAAACTTGTATTTCGATCAATTCATAGTGTTCTGGGGAGATTACAATAAAATTACTTTTCTCTAATTTCCTTTCCAAATACTTAGATAGGTCCATTTTAACAAGTTTTAGACCTTGGTGTTGAGGTAAAGATGGTGAGGACGCCAGGGTCGGCGTTTGATAAATATAAGGAGCATTAATGTCATCAAAATAAGAGTCATCCTCAGAGTCATAAGCGTGTACGGTCAAAACTAATTGAATTAAATTTAAGAAATATAGCTTCATCGATCACCTCTACTTAATTTTTCAACAATTATTATCTTGGGCGAAAGGGGAATCTAGACCGTATTTTAAACAGCAGAGGCAATATAATATAAAGCGCCTGTTGTAGCGGATGTTGTTAAAAGGATCCATCCGGGTGGCGTTAAGGCGGAAGGTAAAACGGCTGTAAAATAGGCGATGGTATAATAAGTCGTCACGGCAGTACCCACACTGGTGGAGATGTTAAACCCTACCTTAAACCATTTTAGAATTTGCATAAGACTATGAGCATGGGAGTGCGTCATTTCAGTTTTCCAGTGCTTTAATTTCTGCATCATATTTATCAAGTGGTCCTCGATTTTAATCTGACCGTTCTCTAGCCCATGCAGCTGGATTCCTTGATCATGAAGAGCAGGTAATAATGCTTTCAGCATTTGATTATTCTCTGCTAAAAGGGTAGCCATTATGTCTATTTTATCTTTTAAATCTTTATTTTCTTGAGTAAGACTGGCAAGTTCTTCTTCGAGACTTTTCGACGATTCTCGCGGTAAAGTGGGCGCTGGTTTTAAAAGTTGGAGTTGTTGAAGCTGTTCGGCAGGCATTGTTTCTTCTTCCTCTGTCTCTGCGACAGAAGTCTGATAAGGTAATGAAGATGGTTGAATCAGTCGTTTAAAATAGAGGGCTAATGGATTGGTTTCCTCTATAGAGCTTGGTGTATTGAAAGTTTCTTCTGTGTACGGAGCACTCGTCTGCGGAAAAGGAGAATGAGAAGCTTGGAAGTAAGAATAGTCAGGATAAGAGGGAGGGATTTGGTTTGGCTCTAAAGCACCCAAAGAAAAGAGGGAAAGTAACAACATTATTAACTTCATGACTGTCCTCATAAGATTATTTTAAATTTATTCTAAAATTTGTAACTTATTCTCATTTTAGAGTAAAACTCCTTTTACCGTTCTGTCAAAGTAAAATAAGTCGATTTAAAATTTAGTTATGCCTTCTATGGTATAGACGTCTTATATAAAAATATTGAATGCTTAAAGAAAATTTTTTGACCATTCCGTATAAGTTTAGATTTTCAACCATTTTCTTTTTATCTTTCCCTATCCACAATAGACAGAGGGAAAGGGGCGGCTGAAATTGCCGACCCCTCTATTTCTGTCCGCCGACTAAAGGAAAGGGAGTCTTTCCTCAGGGCGATCAACTATGAAAATCCAATTCTTTGAGATCAAAGCTTATCCTATTGTCGATTAACCAATGGGTTAAATCAGAAAAATTATTGAATAACGTTGATTTTTCAGTAATATAGTTGTCCCAAGCTGGACGGTATTGACCATACTCTTTTAAGTGACTGTCGTCATTAAAATACTCGCCAATGTCGCGGGATCGACAGGCTTTCCCCCAATGAGTCGCATAATCCTTTCCAGCAATCCTACTATCAGAGGGAAGAATTTTGTCCAGTCTAGCTTTAACCTTACCATTAACAGTCCCATTGGCGGTCTGACATAGCATGTTACGAGTAATTGTCAAGAAGACTGCCCCTTTGATGACATTTTCGGGAACTTTAGCCCAAACGTTTTTAATACTGGTTAAAGCAAGGGGTAACCTTTTGATTTGTGTGGCATTATGCACTGTACTTCCAATTAAAGTTTTCAAATTTTGTAGATTTGGAAACCCAATCGTATGATCAGCGAGCGTGACATGGGATGACGGGGGTTTTTCGCCCGTATACCATTTCTTTGCCCCAATAATAAAGCACTTTGTATTTTCAGGAGCAGCAGAATCAAGGCTCTGATTTATATCTATACAGCCTGTTCCTATTCCTTGATTGGAATGGGAGCAACAAATAGGAGCCTCCAGGGAAACAGGAACACCGCTTTTTACAATCTGTACATAATGCACTGGGGGATGATTCATGGCTCGAAAGTGGTCAGTTTGTGCTTGAGCGGTATTACTCAATTTTTCAATGTCTTCCTCTAACGGAAAATGGATAAGTTTTTCGGGAAGAGGCAGGGTAAGATTATAGGTTTTATGGCTAAGAAAAAGCCTAAACACGTTTAAAACTTTTCCTAAAGCTTCACGACTGATGGCGTCAAAGTCAAGCATAACAAAATATTTGTTAGCAGAAGACTCTTTATAACGAGGTGTTAAATTAAGAGTTACCTTTAATGGATTAGCTGGCAGCAATGTATTTAAAGTAAGCTTGTAAGTAGCCTCCAGACGCTCATTAAGTTCTTTTCCTTCTTGCGCAGTAATGGGCTCTCCGGTGGCATAACATTTAATTTGTTTCTTACCGCCGGGATTACGCGCTGCATAGCAAGCGACGCGCGCTGCTGTACCATGAAAGAAAGTCATATGAAGATTATTTTTAGCATGCCCGCCTACATGAACGAACAGGGGATCAAAAAACTTTGTTAGAAACGGCCCAGGTGCAACAGCGGCTGAATCAGGGTCAAGCTTTTTATTGAGGGATATTCCTATATAAACACTTGTAGTGTTTGGTAATTGAGCGGCAATGACGGAAGAGCCCCCAAAAATAAGATAAACCCATATAAGAAACCAATACTTCACCAGAATTTTATTCATCAGTATGTCTTCTCCTAATTTGACACATAGACGTAGAATAGGGATATACGGTTAAAAAGAGGTAAATAAGCAATAAAGATTTTTTAGCCTGTTTAGCCCTGTCATTACTTTTGTTATCCATGGCGGAAAGGGGGGCTTATATTAAGGGGATTCCTGTGACGCTTATGCTTATAAGGGGCGAGGATCGTCTACATACTCATAGGCGAGGCGTTGGTCGGCGGCTTTTAACTCTTCATCCCCTTCAATGATGGTTGCTTTCAGGAGAATAACCAATTCAACAATTTCATCTGTTTCTGATTTGCCTGAGGCTAATTTACCAATTCCCCAAATGTCGCCTAACCAAGGAACTTTGCTATCTTCAGCGGCCTTTCGGGATTCCATTAGACCGCCCAATACGGCAATTTTCCCAGATCTGACGCGTAAAACAGAATCAATCTCTCGCACTTCCACAACAGGGATCAGGGATGGTTTGGGGCTTTCACCTTTACCGCCACTGGCCTGAAACGCAATATCAACGGCTGGGTCTGCCACAGACCGATTGAGACGTGATATGGTGGGGCGCAAAGACAGAATAATTTCACCGGTGTCTTCATCGATCGACGGTTGAACGGCCATGACCAACCCAATAGGGACGGTTTGAATATCACTGGCTACATTGACGGACTCACGGTTAATATTGAGATTGTATTGTTTGTCATAACGTAATCGGAAATAAACTTGATTCTGCGCCACTTTAAGAATAGCACTTTGATTATTCAAGACGGTCAAACGGGGGCTGGACAAAGTATTGGTCGCGCCAAATTGTTGAATGGCCTGAAGAATTGCTGAAAAGTCCCCTGTATCAACACCCAAACTTAAAATATCCTGATGCGCATGCATGGGGGCCGTAATTTTACCTTCTTGGGCGATTTTTCCTAAAGGAGCGGCGGCACGGAATACACCCCCCGTCAATTGTTTCCAGTTGATACCGGCTTTGAAATCATCTTTCAAACTGACCTCAATAACTTTGGCTTCAATCAAGACTTGTGTTGTGGTAGCCCGTTTTAAATTATTGAGATACTGAGTTACGGCTCTATGTTGTTTTGCGGTCCCTCTGACGGTAATGACGCCGCCTTGGCGGTGAATGGTAAAGAGGGAAGGGTCGCCTATAATAACTTCGAGATTGCTTTTAAGCTCTGCCCAAAAATTGTTTTCAACTTTGGCGCTGACATTACTATTGGATCCATTATCCACTGTAGCATTGAGGTCGGTGCTATTGGAAAAGACATCGGTTGCAATTGATGTATGGTTATCTGTGGAACGAATAATATTCAACTGTTGGACATTATAGTTATGCGGGAAAGGTGTGTCGACTTCGATCCGAATGGCCTGACCTTTAATAGAGAAACGAAGATTGGCAAGATCACAGATGTCCTTAATAATGTCAATGAATGGTTTTTTATAGGCTGAGAAAACAATCTGTCGGTCAATATCTGGCGTCAACTGAATATCAATCTTATGGCTTTGGGCCAGCGTTAAAAGGGCAGTCTTTAGGGAAAGATTTTCCCCGATCGAAATACTGGCAGGCTGTTTTAACTTTGCTGGGATGTGTTCAATATGTTTTTTTCTTTTACGCACCACGGGTGGCGGTTGACTCACGGCAGGTTCTGATCTAAGGCTATCCAAGGTTGCGCGACTGGCGAATTCATTTTGTGCCCGGGGAGGCTGACACGCAGTTATAAAAAAAACAAATAAAACCCACAAATATTTCATTGTTCTCAGACAGCTTGATTAAACCTGTTCTCTTATGCGGGATTTTATTAAAAACTGTCAAGCGATATGTTGAAAATTATGGCTTGCTGTGGGCAGCGATAGACTCTAAATCTCAACAGTCATCCCACACGCAGCGGCAAAGGTATTAGGGAATTTAAAGCGCGCCTCCATTTCCATGCCATCAATAAATTCATCGGTATGGCTGGGGTCATGATGAAATAGGGCTAATTGTTTGGCGGAAGCCTTTTCTGCCAGGTTACAAGCCATTTGCCAGGTTGAATGACCATAGTCAGCAACGGCACTGAACTCAGAATCGCAATAGGTGCTGTCATAGATCAATAAGTCACAGTATTTGGCAAATTTAACAAACTTATCGAACATTCCTTTTTCGTGCGAGGTGTCGCTCAGGTAAACAATTGATCTGTTGCCCACGATAAGTTTATAGCCACACGCACCCCCAGGATGGTTTAAGGGAATGGTCTGCATAGAAACTGTGTCATTAAGTTGTAAGGATTCGCCGGCGACAAAATCTTTATAAAGACGTCGTGCTTTAAAATCATCCCATTTAACGGGGAAATAGGGCGGGGCAAAAATAGTATTGAGGGCTGTCTTTAAACCTCTAAATTCTAAACTCATTCCACAATATAAGTTAATTTCGAAGGTTGGATCCCAGGATAAAGGAAAAGCAGGAAGGCCACAAATATGATCTAAATGCAAATGAGATAAAAACAAGTGACATCTTTTAATATTTTTATCCTGAATGATTTTTGGCGCGTCAATCAAGCCTGAACCGGCATCAAGAATGAACCATTGGTTATCAACTAGAATGCTTATACAGCTCGTGTGGCCCCCATATTTAGTATGAGTCCGTGAAGAAATGGGAAAGCTGCCCCGTGTGCCATGAAAAAAAATTTGTACCATAATATTTCTGCAAGTATCTCGTCCTTAATTTATAGATTAATACAAAATAATTTAACGATTTATTAATAGGATAAGGTTAAGCTTAAGGTAGGAGTGTTTTATGAGGAGTAGAAAATGTATAAAACTTTACCACAAGGGCAGGCCGATAATAAGAAAGCAGGCTCAAAGAAAAGGATAGCTATTGCGTTGCAAGGAGGCGGTTCCCACGGGGCTTTTTCCTGGGGAGTTTTGGATCGTTTACTTGAAGATGGACGCTTTGAAATTGAAGGGTTAACCGGCACAAGTGCGGGGGGCATGAATGCTGTTGCGGTTGCGCAAGGCTTGATGAAGGGTGGAGCCCAAGGGGCTCGCGATGAACTTAAATCTTTTTGGGAAAAGATTTCTGAATCTGGTAAGAACAGCCCTCTCAATCATCGTGGGGCAATCGACAAAGCCTTGGGTAAGTATACCATGTACCACTCCCCAGGATTTGTGGTTTTTGATTACTTAAGCCGCATGTTCTCCCCTTATGAATTAAATCCATTGCAACTTGATCCCTTGAAAGATGTAATTGCAAACAGTTTTGATTTCGAGGCGTTGCGCCAATTTAAAGGAACAAAACTTTATTTATGTGCTACTCACGTTCGCACAGGTAAGCTGCGTATTTTTGGGTTGGATGAACTTAAGATTGAATGTTTGCTCGCAACAGCTTGCTTGCCAACCATCCACAGTGCCGTTAAGGTCGATGGCGAATACTATTGGGATGGTGGGTTTATTGGTAACCCTGTTTTCTTCCCGTTAATTTATGATTGTGAAACACCGGACATTGTCCTTGTTCAATTAAACCCAACTGTTCGTGACAAATTGCCAACATCTGCCCGCGAGATTGGGGATCGGTTGAATGAAATTACCAATAATGCATCTGTTGTTCGTGAAATGCGCGCAATTTCCTTTATTTCTGATTTAATTGATGACGGCTTGCTGGATGCTAAAAAAACTAAGCGTGTCTTCATGCACTTGATTGAAGATGAAGAAGCCTTTAGCGAGCTTGGCTGGTCTAGTAAGTTGAACACCGAATGGGAATTCTTGACTCATTTGTTTGAAAAAGGCCGTACAGCAGCTGACAAATGGATCAAAGCCAATTATGACAATATTGGTAAAAAGACAACAGCACCCGTACGCGACCACTTTGTGGGTGAAAAGTGGAGCAAGAAGTAAAAGATCGTTACTGAAAGCTCTTTAGAAAACCTCGGCCTTAAGTCCGGGGTTTTTTATATAAAGTTTTAGATCTAGTGCAAGAATTTCAGTAAAGCAGAAAGGTGCCTCAACCTGCGCGTACCATTTTTTAAACTAATCCAGAAAAGGTCAAATTTTATAAAAGTTTTTTGAAGACTAATGGTTAATTTTTACAGACTTTTTACGTAGTTTATTTCTCTTTTTATTTAAAAAATTAAAGTGTCCTTATTAATAGAAAAAGGAGTAAAAAGATGGTAGATCAATTAACGCCGATTGCAATTGAAAAGTATCTTAAAGGAATTAGTTTTCCAGCCTCTAAAAATGACTTGATTAGACAGGCTGAAGATAATCAAGCTCCCGATGCCGTAATTAACGTTTTGGAAGAATTTAGCGACAAAGAGTATAATAGTGTAACTGATGTTGCTCAAGAAGCTAAAAAATCTGAATAATTATTGTTTATTATTTTAAAAAATAATAATTTATTCTACTTCAATAATTAAAGGTAAGAAATCTATGTCGGATTTTTCTGTTCTCCAAAAAGGTAACATCTATTTTTTCTATAGGCCAAAGGTTCAGCATTCATATGCTCACAGCATAGACGATGTACAAGGATTGCTTCTAGTATTTAAGCCAACAGATCTCAATAAATATATTATCTTACGGGTCGGGAAAAAGCGGTTGCCTGAAGCTACTTCTTATTTTGCCTTTGTTGAAAAGGTTTGTTCCACTATTGAAGAGCTTAAAGCTCAATTTAAAGGAGAGCATTATAAAACTGCGACGGAAGGCGAAAGAAAAATGAGTGCAGCTCAATGTGTGGGAGAGGGAAAATATCTTTTTCTTGGTCATGAGCAACATACACATTTATGTTTCCAATTAACGGACTTTGAGGAAACAAATACTTTGCAAAAAGAATTCCATTTGACGGCACAGGCCGACTACCTAATAAGTGTTAAAAACCCGCATACTTCTTCGCCCACGGGGGCTGGTTTGCCGAGGCAGGAAAAAGCAAATTACCCTTTAAATTTACAAAACAATTTTGATGACTATAGATTTATTCCCCTTATCTCTCCTGAGTATTTAAATTATGAAGGGGCTGAGTTTATAATTATTGGAAAAGATAAATCGGATATTGAAGAAGACAACCCAAAAATTCAAGAATGTCTTCACAATATTACCGATGATGACCTACATCAAAATTTTAATCAAATAGAAAATCCTGACAAAGAAGTAGTTAAAATTTTAGGTGAGGATTCTTAAGCTTACCAACTATATTACACTTTACAACAGGTCTAAGTGTAAAAGATTCTTTCTCTCTCTAGAGTTCTATAAGTTCTACGGAATAAATCCTAGAGAGATAAGATTAGGTTAAGAGTATTTACTATCA
Source organism: Candidatus Paracaedibacter acanthamoebae (assembly GCF_000742835.1). Classification (GTDB taxonomy): domain Bacteria; phylum Pseudomonadota; class Alphaproteobacteria; order Paracaedibacterales; family Paracaedibacteraceae; genus Paracaedibacter; species Paracaedibacter acanthamoebae. The sequence continues at coordinate 2,379,394 of NZ_CP008941.1, forward strand.
TCATTCAATTAAGGCAATTCTTTCGGCTAGATAAGTATAACCCATTAGCTTAAAAAGATCTTCCTAAGAATATCCCCAATTAAGGTTGAGGATGTATTCTTTCGTTTCAAGAAAGTTACGCTAGATTAATAAGAGGCGTAGGCGTTACTAACAGAGGGATCGTTCCCATCGGAAGGGCTATCGCCGTTAGCGTCAGTGGTGTCGGCAAAATCACCGTAAGTCCCCTCATCACCATAGCCGCTATTCAGTCCAGCTTGTCCATCAGTTTGATCTAAAGAACTGTTACTATCATCGATGGTTGCACCGTAATCGTTCAATGAATTGTCCGTATACTGAGGATTGGTAGCCGCCATTTGGGGAATGGTGGCAGTTTGAGCAGAAGATTGTTGCGTAGCAGGCTGTTGCTGCATCGGTGGTTGTTGTTGAGCGAGTAAGCCATTAAATATATTGCCCATTGTCGCCATCGCAGTGGCGCCTAAAGCATTACCGTTGTCATTATCGTCGGAATCACTGTGGAATATTTCACCACCTCCATTCCCACCATCCCCATACGGTGTATTTGAATATTCTGTAGTCTCATCCGTGGATATGCTGGACTCTCTATTATCCTCATATTGACCGTCAATGCTCTCAGATGACTCATCTCTTGAGTTATCAGGGATAGTATTAGCGGCATTAGACGGACTCCTAACAGTGCTTGCGCCATTGTCGAGTGTCGGCTCTTCGCTTGCCGGCTCCTCCACTGATGGTTGTGAGGGGAGAACCGCCTTAGAGTCAGTATTCTGTTCAGGAGCAGGTTCTTCCTTGGCGGTGCTTGGTGATGGCGTGTTTAAATCGAGAGCGTCCGCTTCTGGGGCAATTATATCTGTCTGTGATGGAACTTCGCTTGCTCCTCTTTCGTCGGAAGGTTGTTGTGCGGGAACCGCTCCCTCTGAACCACTATCTTCATTATTAACTGACTCGTCCTCTGGAGCGTTGTTTGAGCTTAGAGTGTCAGAATTTTGATCCATGGTATCCATAGGTGTTGGCTCTTCACTTGCTGCTACATTTACCGAAGCGCGAGAGGAAGCGCTCATCTTGTCCTCTCCCATCTGATGCTTAACAGGAGCACTGCCGGTAGAGGGACTTAAGGAAGGATTGGTTGAGCCTTCTAGAGGATCTGATTCTTGATCAGCAGTCTCGGCAGGTGCCGGTTCTTCATTTGTTACTGCATCGAAAGATGGTTCTGCAGAAGCAGTTGCGCTCGAATCTGACTCTTGGTCCTCGACAGGTTCTTCTCCGGCAGAGGTATCCATCGATGGGTTGCCTGTAGCGAGCGTATCTGATTCTTGCTCCTCTGTATCTGCACCATAAGTTTCACTTGAACCGAATGAATTGTCTGTTTTTCTAGGACGGGCTAGGAATGCATCTCTAACTGTACTAGCGGCTCTGACAGCATGTTTCGTAACGGTACCGGTCAATCGATTGAAGAGGCTACGTTTTTTCTGAGGTGCCCCTGCAGACATTGGCTCTTCAGGTGCTTCTTCCGATGCTTCTTTGGTTGCTTCTCCCAAGGGAGTTTCCTCTGTAAGTTCTGGCATCGCTGCTCCTGTATCATTGGCCTCTTCTAGGGGGTCTGTTGCCGTGGGTTCTGGCGGAGTTGTTTCTTCTTCAACAGGTGATGAAGTCGCCGTTTTTTCGAGAGTCGCAATCATTGTTTCTAACTCAGCCTTGCGTTTCTCTAGGCGTTTGATATTGTTGCATCCGACCGGGCATTGCTTGCCAATTTTGATGCTTTGATCGATATCCTTGAATGTTTTCATCCGATATGATGGATCATGTTGATGCTTGAGTTCTTCCACCTGTGTATTGAGTTGACGAATATCTGTTCGCAAATCCACTTCATTGTCACAGTTAGGGGTGCATTGGCCCTTCACGCTAGCCGATTGAGACGCAGTCGGATTGCCGTTAACTTTAACTTTAGCAATCTCTGTTTCTAATTGAGCTTTGCGAGTTTCAAGCAATTTAATATTATTACATCCAACAGGGCATTGCTTGCCAATTTTGATGCTTGGATTGATCTCTTTTTCGTATGTTCTCACTTTAAATGTTGGATCTTGAGCAAGCTTTAATTGATCTAACTCAATATTCATTTGACGAATATTGATGCGCAAATCAACTTCATTATCACAGTTAGGAGTACACTGTCCTTTTAGGCGTTGCGGTTGTGATGCTTCCTCATTTACAGACGCTGGGGTAGTTGTCGCGAGATTCTGTTCCTTTGCTTTAAGATCAGCCAATTCTTTTTCAAAGCGTTGAACTTGCTTTTCTGCTTGGATGATTTGTGGGCAAGAGGTGTCGCATTTGCCTATGAAACGGCGAATATCAACAGGTCGAATGCTTTTCTTTTGATAACTTGGGTTTTGACGTTTATGCTCATTCTCAATTTCAAGTTGGATCTTATAAGCTGCTTCTAGCTTTTCACCCAGATCAAAGCAATTCTTCGGGCACTTTTCGCCTGCTTGAGTAGCTTTAGCTGCCGGGCCTGCTTTGGCATTGAGGTCAGCCAAATCTTTTTCATACTTATCCACTTGACGTTGAATGCCGGTAATTTGTGGACAGGATGTGTCACACATTCCTTTAAATTGAGCGACATTAACCGGGTTAATCTTCTTCTTTTGATACTTTGGATTTAGGCTGAACTGCTTGTCTTCAATCTGGACGCGCAGATCATGAATGTGTTGCAGCATCACACCCGCTTCATGGCAATTCTTTGGACACTTTTCGCCTGTTTGCGTTGGTTTAGCTGCTGGGCTTGCTTTGGCATTGAGGTCAGCCAAATCTTTTTCATACTTGTCCACTTGACGTTGAATGCCGGTAATTTGTGAACAGGATGTGTCACACGTTCCTTTAAATTGAGCGACATTAACCGGGTTAATCTTTTTCTTTTGATACTTTGGATTTAGGCTGAACTGTTTGTCTTCAATTTTAACACGCAAGTCATGAATGTGCTGCAGCATCACGCCCGCTTCATGGCAATTCTTTGGACATTTTTCGCCTGTTTGCGTCGGTTTAGCTTGGTTCTGAGTAGCTTTTCCTGCCGGCGTCACGCCTGCTTTGGCATTGAGGGCAGCTAAATCTTTTTCATACTTGTCCACTTGGCGTTGAATGCCGGTAATTTGTGGACAGGATTTCTCACAAGTTCCCTTAAACTGAGCGACATTAACCGGGTTAATCTTCTTCTTTTGATACTTTGGATTTAGGCTAAGCTGTTTGTCTTCAATTTTAACACGCAAGCCATGAATGTGCTGCAGCATCACGCCCGCTTCATGGCAATTTTTTGGACATTTTTCAGCTGTTGGAGTTGGTTTAGTTTTCTTTGCCGTTGTATTGTGGGTGGCCATTGTGGCGGCAGGGTGGGCTGCATTGGCAGTTTCGCGGGGAGCTCCTGTTTTGGCTGAGGATTTTGGACGTGCTTTTTTGGCTTGAGTCAATGGTTGATGATTTTTATTGTCCACGGTAGTGGCGGCTGCCATAGATTGCTCACTTATAAAAAGACTTACCAGTGCTAAAATTACTTTATTCATTACCTCAATCCATTCCATTAGAAATTCTCAGTACTAAGTATGAGGAGTAATTTTTTAAAATATAGTTAACGACCGCCCATAATTTTCTGAATTTTTTGAAGGCTGTTTAGTCGACCTCGAGAAAATCTTGCGATGCTGAGAACAATCGATTAAACTTTGGAATAACACACAAATATATAATGAGATGATGATGCAATCCTCAGTAAATAAACTTCTTCTAGCATTGGCTACAACCCTTTTAATCTCTTGTTCTGATAAGGATGATGATGCGTTTGCTAAAATGCCGGTTGGGGAACTTTATAGGACTGCTAAAAGCCAAATGGACAGTGGCAGTTATAATCTAGCAGCTAAAACATTTGCTGAGGTGGAACGCCAACACCCTTATTCAGAGTGGTCCTTAAAGGCACAGCTGATGTCGGCTTATTGTTATTATGAAGCCAAAAAATATAATGAGGCAATTGAAGGCTACAACGTCTTTATTCAATTGCACCCGGGCCACGAAAACATCCCCTATGCTTATTATATGGTGGGATTGTGTTATTACGAGCAAATCCCAACGGTTCACCGTGATCAAACTGTAACGGAAAAAGCCCAAGAAGCCTTTCGCGAAGTTATGAACCGTTTCCCCGACAGCCCCTATGCGCGGGATGCAAAGTTTAAGATGGATTTGTTGCGAGACCATTTAGCGGGTAAGGAAATGGATGTTGGTCGTTATTATTTGCGCCAACGGTCCTACCTTGCAGCCGTGAATCGTTTTAAAGAAATTGTTGATCGTTTCCAAACAACGTCTCACGTGCCAGAAGCGTTGCATCGGATGGTCGAATGCTATTTGGCTTTAGGTTTGCCGGAACAAGCTCAACAGATAGCAGCCATTTTGGGACACAATTTCCCCGGTAGCCCTTGGTATGCTGATACTCATGCCTTGATAATGGATAAAAATCCAAAGGTCGTCTTACCAAAAAAACAAGCCCTTAAGGCAGATACAAAACCCGAACATAAAACGACGGATCCTAAACCGCCAGTTAAATAATCAAACTGGATAGAGGGGGAGACTATGCTTAATACGCTGATAATTCAGAACTTTGTTATTATTGACTCTCTCAATTTATCCTTTGCTAAAGGCATGACAGCTTTAACAGGGGAAACGGGGGCTGGTAAATCAATTTTATTGGATGCTTTGGGAATAATTTTGGGGCATCGCAGTGATGTAGCGTTAATTCGTAAAGGGTGTGATCAAGCCTTCCTGTCCGCAGAATTTTCTTTGTCGGCCAATCACCCTGCCTTAACCTTGTTGCAGGAACAAGGAATTCCGGGATCAGAAACTTTAATGATCAGACGCAGCCTAGCCAATAATGGCAAAAATCGAGCGTTGGTTAATGATCAGCCTGTTACAGTTACCTTTTTACGATCCTTAGGGGATCTATTGGTCGAGGTTCATGGCCAATTTGATCGTCTGATGGATGTTTCTTCTCACCGTCGAATTTTAGATGATTATTTGGATCAACCAAATTTGAAAAATGCTGTGCGAATGGCTTATGGCGTATGGCAGGAAGCAGTGGCGGCTCAAAGTCAAGCCGAAGAGCGTCTTGATCACCTCAAGCGTCATGAGGATTTTTTGCGTTATCAGCTTAAAGAAATAGAGGCTTTGTCGCCCGACGAGGGAGAGGAGGAACAATTACTTGAAAAACGTCAGTCTTTGCTGGGGATTTCAAAGTTATTTGAATCTGTCGGATTAGCGCATGGCTGTCTGCAGCAAGCAGAGGTTTTATCAGCCCTTCAAACTGCGTATCGTTCTTTGCAAAAACACCCAGCTGGTGGGAATGATCATATCGATCAAGCGACTGTTGCCCTGGAGAAAGCCTGGAGTGAGACCACTGAAGCAATGGCTCAACTCGAAGAAATTTTAGGACAGGTAGATGATCAGCCGCAGCAATTACAGCGCATAGATGACAGGTTGCATGCCTTACGAGCGATCGCTCGTAAGCATAATGTGACGACAACGGATTTGCCGCAATTTTATACCCAACTCAAACAAGACTTGGATGATTTGGATCAAGCGGAAACGCGTGCAGTAGAACTGGCACGGCAAACAAATCGCTGCAAGCAAGAATTCTTAGCTCAAGCGCAAACTTTATCGAAGGCGAGAACCGAGAAGGCCCTTGAATTAAGTGCTGCTGTTATGTCAGAGCTGCCGGAATTAAAACTGCCGAATGCTAAATTTTCCATTAGTTTAACTCCCCTCGAGGAAGCATCTTGGTCAGAGCAAGGCATAGACAAGATTAACTTTTTAGTCGCCATGAATAAGGGACAAGATTGGCATCCCTTAGAAAAAGCGGCCTCAGGCGGGGAGTTGGCACGCCTGATGCTAGCCTTAAAAGCAATTTTAGCCACTCGCTCTACTGTGAGCACAATTGTTTTTGACGAAATTGATATTGGGGTGGGCGGGGCTGTTGCAGCGGCTTTGGGACAGCGATTATCCCGCTTGGCGCAGCATATGCAGGTCTTGACGATTACTCATTCTCCCCAGGTCGCGGCAACAGCAGATGCACATTTTCAGGTCAGTAAGGAAGATCGGGGTAGCCAAGTTTTAACGAATGTGATTCAATTACCTTTAGCGCGGCGCCACGAAGAAATAGCCCGCATGTTATCAGGAGAGGTTATTACCGATGAAGCCAGAGCTGCCGCTAGAAGTTTACTTGCCCGATTCGGGTAATACTGATGATTCTGCATCGATTGCAGTGGATTGTTTAACCCGTGAGCAAGCCGCTAAAGAGCTTGCTCGATTGGCTGGAACGATTGCGTATCACGATCGGCTTTACTTCCAAGAAGATACCCCAGAAATTAGCGATGCAGCGTATGATTCTCTTGTGGTTCGTAATCGCCAGATTGAATCCCGTTTTCCTGATTTGCGTCGCGAAGACAGTCCTTCAAAACGGGTGGGAGCCCCTGTCTCTAAAGGATTTAAAAAAGTAAAACATCGGGTACCGATGCTATCTCTTGAAAACGCTTTCAGTGCGGAAGATGTAGCTAATTTCTTTGATCGGGCGCGCCGATTTTTGTCCTTAGGGACGACCCAAACTTTTGATATTGTCGCTGAACCTAAGATTGATGGGCTATCGGCGGCTCTCCATTATCAAAATGGTAAATTGCGTTTAGCTGCAACGCGCGGTGATGGCAGTGAGGGAGAAGATATTACGGCTAATGTCCATCAAATAGCGACTGTTCCTCAAATCTTGCAGGGAGAGAATATCCCAGAGAGTTTAGAGGTTCGAGGTGAAATTTACATGAATCGCGCCGATTTCTTTACCTTAAACCAGCAGCGTGTTCAAGAGGGGGAGGCGGAATTCGCCAATCCACGCAATGCTGCTGCCGGCTCGGTGCGCCAACTGGATGCTTCTGTAACAGCACGCCGTCCTTTACGATTTTTTGCTTATTACTATGAAGCTATTTCGGGTGATACAACGGCGACTCACTATGAATGCCTTCAAAATTTAAAAAAGTGGGGGTTTTCTGTCACGCCAGAGATTCGCCTCTGTCACTCATTGACTCAGCTTGAGGAATTTTATACGACAATTAATGGTAAAAGAGCTGAAATTGCTTATGATATTGACGGTGTTGTGTATAAAGTCGATAATCTAGCGTGGCAGCGGCGTTTAGGCAGTGTAGGGCGGACTCCGCGCTATGCGGTAGCACACAAGTTTGAGGCGGAAAAGGCTGAGACGATTTTAGAAGAGATTAACATCCAAGTGGGACGGACAGGGGTTTTAACGCCGGTCGCTCATTTGAAACCAGTGACAGTCGGGGGTGTTGTGGTGTCAAGAGCGACGCTCCATAATGCCGATGAAATTGTCCGTAAAGGAGTACGGGTCGGAGACCATGTGATTGTCCAGCGGGCCGGCGATGTGATCCCCCAAGTAGTATCGGTCGTTACTGAAAAACGCCCAGCCAATTCTAGCGAATTTGTGTTTCCCAGCTGTTGTCCGGCCTGCGGTGGTGAAGTTGTTCACACACACGGAGAAGTGGCACGCCGCTGTATGAATGGGCTACTATGCCCAGCCCAAGCGGTTGAACGTCTGAAACACTTTGTATCTCGCGATGCCTTTGATATCGAAGGATTGGGCAGTCGTAATATCGAATCATTTTATCAGGACAAGCTGATTCACTCACCGGTGGATATTTTCACTCTGGAAGAGCGGGATAAAGTATCTTTGACGCCGTTGAGAGCTTTGGAAGGGTGGGGGTCTCAATCCGCCAATAATTTGTTTGAAGCTATTAATGAAAGCCGTAAGATTAATTTGGATCGCTTTATTTATGCCTTGGGCATTCCCCAAATTGGCAGTGTTACAGCTAAATTACTAGCAAAGCATTATAGAACCTTAGCGACTTTATTAACCGCGATGCATCAAGCGCAAAATCACACTTCGGATGCCTATCAGGATTTGCTAAGTTTGGATGGAATTGGCCAGAATATGGCCGAAGATTTGCTTGGTTTTTTCCATGAACCACATAATCTCGACATTATTCATAAACTCCACAGCCATTTGATTATTCCTGAATTTATTGTTGAGACGTTGTCACACTCAGTTTTATCTAATAAAACCATTGTCTTTACAGGAACGTTGGAAAAAATGAGTCGTGCTGAGGCAAAGGCAACCGCGGAGCGATTAGGGGCTAAGGTGGCGGGTTCTGTTTCTAAGAAAACGAACTTTGTGGTGATGGGGGCTGATGCGGGTAGTAAGGCCAAAGCCGCCGCCGAATTAGGTGTTGAAATCCTCAATGAAGATCAATGGATTGAGCTCTGTCAAAGTTTAGGGAAAAAATAGATCGGTTTTATTGCCAAGTTATACTAGGACGCTGATAATCCAAAAAGCCTACAAAACTTACTTATATTCCCTGCCTCTTTCCTCTAAGTAGAATCTCGTATTTTTTCCCGGATATTACTTAGCTCTATTCTTATCATTATGGTACTCCCTAGGTTGATTTCTTTCCCTTATATCTAAAATAGTCAACCTAGGTCTTAATTTTTATACTTTAATCTGAGTCTGAAATTTCTGATATCTCTGAAATGTCTGATATATCGGATATATCGGATATATCTGACAGGTCTGAACTAGAAGAAGATGATCTTTTAGCAGAAAGCTGTTGCCCTTCATTCTCCTGCTTATGTTCTCTATATTTTCTCTGACCTCTATCCTTTTTAGGTTCTTTGCCCTTTCCTGGTTCTTTTACTTTTTTCCGTGCTTTATCCTTATCTTGTCTTTTATCTACCGCCCTCTTTACTTTACTATTACATTCTTTATCATGGCATTTTCCATTCCTATGAAACTTTCGATGCTCATGACACTCACTAGACGCATGGTAGGTTCCATTTTCTTCCTCAGCAGAAGCTTTTCTCAAAAATGCTCTATATTTTTTATGCTTTTCTGAGGTCCAGCGAGTCGCAAGGTTAAGTTTAGTTTTCTCCTCTGGGTGGCCTCCCTGATGAACACCAATTAGACATTTTCTTCCATTCATTTCAGCCCATACAGCGCCTCCACTTTGTCCAGGACTTGTATCTAATTCATAATAAATAAGAGAAGAAGTAAGTTCTTTAATAGCACCTGTTACTGCATACAGATCATGGGGATACTCTTCTGGATATCCTACCACATTAATTACACGACCTTGTAAGAAAGCATCATTATGAGTAACTAATTCGAACCACTTAGGAAGATCTCCTTTTCTCTCTGCCTGATCGTTATTATCTTTATGTATTGTGTCTACCACTTTGTCTTCTAAATATAACAGAGCCCAGTCATGTGCTGAAGGATAATGCTCATCTCTTTTATATTCTTGAGGATAATAGAAATTCACTACTTTGAATTTTCCATAGGACTCTCTTCCACACTTACCTGGATAAAAGCAAAAATCTTCATCAGTTACTTTAGCCTCACACCTTTTTTCTTGATTGTAGAGCACATGAGCAGCAGTTAAAATTATATTTGGACCCACAAGTGTTGCAGAACCTCCATTTAATATTGGCTCTCCCCTATCATTAAGGAGAAGATTTCCCTGCTTATCATATAAGTGACATTCGATTTCACCAAAAAAATAATTGGGATATTCTTTTGTATGAGTTATTTTATAGCGTGCATTAAAGTTTGGAGTTTTTTCATGGCGCACTTCTGCCCTGCTTTTCGGGGGGGAGTCACCTGAAGGGGAGTCCATTGCTAATAATGAATATGGAGTACTATATAAAAATAGTATTAAAATATTTTACTAAAAAATTTCATTTTTTACCTTCTTAACTTTATATTGATGTGATGCTCCTCATAGTAGGAACAGGCAATAGTCCCTAAAGATATTTATTCTTAACCTATTCCTAACTAGGTTGATTTAATGCGTTAACAGTTAAGCAAAAAAGAGTAAAAATTTTGCCTTTTTTTACTCTAACTGCAGCAACTGCGATTGAGTAAAAGCATAATTATAAAAACAATAGAAAATATTATTAAGATGATAGTATTGAACCTTTAACACTCTAAAGCATAGTTCTATATTTTATTAGCTATTAGAAGCTGAGGGGTAATGTCTATCAACACTCTTTTCGTATTTCTTTTATGTCTGGTAGTTAATTGAGAGGATGCAATGCATTCGTCCACACTATCTGATACAAGCTAAGAAAACTAATCTGTGGGGGAACCAGAAATGAAAAGCTTAACTTCTCTCTTTCTGGTTGTAATGCATAGGCTGAAAACCAAAATTGGAGCCTCTTTACTAAAACTTCACTATTTTTGAGTCATATGGACGCTGCCATCCCACTCTTTAGGAGGAGGGGTTTTTAAATATTCACGGCAGCGCTCAGCATAAATCTGGAGGGTTAGATCCACATTATTGATCGGTGTTATTGATTCAAACAGCGCTAAGGCATCTTCCCATTGCCGTGTTAAAAATAGTTTGTATGCTTGTTCGAAATTAGCACAGAATTCAAGCTGTTCGTCCGTTGGCAGTAAGGAATTATCTTCTTTTATTTGGGCAATCAATTCATAAATTCTGACCGCTTTATTTTTCCCTTTCACAGCAACACGATCGAGGGGGCGCATTAAAAATGAGTCTTTCACCCGATCATAAACATCTTCACTGACGATAATTTGTGTTCCGTAATATTTATTCAGGCCTTCCAAGCGTGAGCATAAGTTAACACTATCTCCAATAGCTGTGTAATTCATGCGTTCAGACGACCCAATATTACCAATAATTACCTCCCCTAAATGCAGACCAATGCGAGTATTAAATACAGGGAAACCGCCGCGTTTCCAAATACGGTTTAATTCTGACAAGCGGTGCTGGCATAATAAAGCTGCTCGGCAGGCATTATAGGCATGATGACGATCGGGGATGGGTGCTCCCCAAAATGACATGATCGCATCCCCAATGTACTTATCAACCGTACCGTTATTAGCCATGATGATACTCGTTAGTTCTTCAAAGTATTCAGAGAGGTGGACGACCAGTTTGTCAGGGGTAAGGGACTCTGAAACACTCGTAAAACCAGCGATATCTGTAAACATTAAGGTGACTTCTTTAGACTTACCACCGATATGAATACTCTGTTTCCGGTTAATTAGCTTTCGAACTAAGGCTTTTGGAATATAATAAGAAAATGACTGCATCGTCATTTTTAAGGAACCAATCGCTTGTGACAATTCAGAAATTTCTTTAATTCTTGAATCAATGGAAACTTTGCCACTTAAGTTAAGGTCTTGGATTTTTTTAGCTTCTTCAGCCAAAAAGATAATAGGTTTAGAGATACGACGGGCTAATCCATACGCCAACATAAAAGCAATCAGAAGAATAACCAATGAATAGAGCAGAGTGTTATTTCTATTTTTCTTGATCTGCATCACGAAATCATCGAGGGGAGAGATAACAACAACTTTCCAATTGTTCTGGAATAGTTTAGGAAATTCCTCAAAAGCCGCAATATATTCATTCCCTTGGTAAGAAAAATGTAGGAAGTTTTCTTTACCATTTTCAAAGTCATATTGCTGTATCGCCGTTGTTAAAACTGGATCTCCTAAATCTGTCACAGTTAAAAGCTTGTAATTATAGTCTTTAACAATAACATTGGGTTGAGATTTAGAATTGGCGACAATCTGGTTCTTTCCATCAAATATATAAGCGACAGCATTATTACTAATTTTAGCCTGCTTTAATACATCAGAAAAACTTTTCAAACTAATGTCAGCTGCAAAAACCCCTTTAAACACGCCTTTTTCATCAATAATAGATTGGGAAGCAGTAATGCCAGCTTCTCCCCGCAAGGTGGATGCAAACACATAGATATTACTCCATTGCAGCAATTGACTTTTAGATGTATTAACGTACCAATCCCTTTTTCTGTGATCATAGCCGGTTTTTTCCCCAACTCGGCTGGGTAAAGTCTCTTTGCCATCAACCACATATGTCCAAATTTCATTAACATCCTTAACGGTCGACTCTTTCGGTTCAGGCTTATCTTCATGACTGATAACTTTAATAACACTGGTCGCATTTTCTGGAAGTTTTGAGCCTAAGGTAACAATATAGGGTGCAACTGTTTGGGGAAGGCTGACTTCGAAAAAATATCCTTCGGGCGTTCCGAAATAGAGCGTTGTTAAGTGGGAATAGGAGTGCAACGTTGATGTAATGGAATTAATGTAATTAATATTTTTGGTTACTTTGTTTAAATCCGTATTACTCAGGAGCGGCGTGTAAACATTAATGCTTGTTTCGGCTTCTTCTAAGGCTTTGACAATTTTATCTTTTAAAACCACCGATGAGTTTTGCAAGTAAATTTGTGCCTGATCAAAAATAGTTTTGGTATTGCTGTAATAGGTATAGCCGATGATCAATAAAATCGATACCGATAGAATGGCCAGAGATTCAAATAAAATATCACTCTGCAGCTTTCTTTTTTTGGTGAAGAACTCTTTGCATTTTCCAAAAGATAATAGATATTTTATGCTATTCCATATATTCATCATTCTAATCCACTTTTGTCTTTTTCACGTATATAAAAAATATTTGGCACACGGTAATAGTAAATTAAAATCCGCGTTAATAAGGCAGCCACGATTGTGACCATAACTGAGATTTTAATTTTGATAGGGTCGACATCATTGACAATTGTTATCAAGTAGACGGAGAAGGCTCCCCCCCAGAAAATTGCAATTTCAGGGTATAAAGGCCCATGAATTGCCCCCACTCGAGCTTCTTTGGCAACAATGTCTCTAAGGATGCCGCCGCCGGCCCCTGTTAAGAAGGCAAAAAATGGTCCCCATAACCATAAAGGATCAGCTTTCACAATAAGGCTAACGAGCACCCCTGTTACGGTGAATGCTGCGAGTCCTATCGCATCAGTTACCATCAAACAAACTTCAAATATCCTGGGTGAAAAATATTTCTTATGAGAATATTTTCTCAAAAAATTCAAATTATAAGAGGCGAGTTTAGCCAAGATGAATCCCACAACAACAATAGTGATAACCAAAAGAATATAAAAACTTGCTTGCATGAACCATACCGGGTAGCGGCCGAAGATCACATCGCGCAAAACACCCCCGCCAAAGGAAGGGAGTAAGGCTAAAATGAAGGTGCCAAATAAGCTAGCATTGCATCGGTAGGCCACCACCAATCCTGACAGAGCAAAAGCAATAATTCCAATAATCTCGATAAAATAGAACCAATCTGTTTCTGTAGTTTCTAGCAATAAAACAGGGTATAAATACCATGATACAATTTTAGTGTATTCAGAGCTATTCTTAATGCTCTGAATGGATTTATTGATTTCCTTATATTGTTCTTCTGTTATTTTCTTTTTACTCATAAGGATATAAATAGGCGCTTTGATGTGCAGGTTTTTTTCTGCCACCTCCCGCCCAACATTTTGTCGCCAAATGATGGTGCTGCCCACAATTCGATCAGCAATAAAACCTTGAATTTTGCCTGTTAACAAGAAATTCAAATTAACCGTATCGGTATCTGATCTTACAATAATGTCCTCGTTTTTAGGATCGTTAATGAAGTTATTAAGGACGGGGCTGGCATATTGATATTTATCGATGACACCAATTTTCAAGTTATGTTGACGGGCATAGGCTAAAAATCCTTCAACATTATCAAATTTCATTTTTGCCATATCGCGTCGTCGGACAAACAAAGAATTTTCTTCAAATCGATACGGTTCAGAAATATAAAAATCTTTCGCTCTTTGCTCAGAATAAAAAGCCCCCATCGCATAGGCGCGGGCTCCTGTTTTTAAATCTTCTTGATGTTGTTTCCATGAAACGGGCGTTATCTGAACTTCCAAGCCTGCTTTTTTCATGATGAGTTTTTGCAGCTCAATATCCAATCCCGTTAAAGACGTTTGATCTGACGGAATTTTTAAATATTGATAAGGATCCCACGGATACCAGCCACCAATTAATGTAAAATCGGAGGTAGAGTATTTTGTCTCATTGGCATTTGTTTGAAGTCCTCCCAAACTAATACCAAGAGCCATAAAACAACAAATGATCGTTTTTTTAAAGTAACTCATTTTTTAACTTATTATCCCCATCTACTAGAATAGCTTTAGGTTTAAAGTCTGCCGCATCTTGAAGGTCTACATTGGCGTAAGCAATAATGATAACGATATCGTCAGGAGAGGCTAATCGAGCAGCAGCGCCATTAAGACAAATTGTTCCGCTGCCCCGTTCCCCTTCAATAACATAGGTCACAAAGCGCTGTCCGTTGTTGACGTTCACAATATGGACTTGTTCATATAAAAATAGCCCCGCGGCATCAATTAAATCTCGATCAATCGTAATTGAGCCGATGTAATTCAAGTTCGCTTCTGTCACTGTTGCACGATGGATTTTTGTCCGCATTAAACAAACGGAAGTACTCATTCTTTTTCTCCCTTTTCTCTATAAGTTTAGTATGGTGACCCACTTATTAAGATAGAGTTAAAGGAACGGGCGTCATGGTGTTTTTTAAATTAATTTTGTAAAAATATATATTTATTGAAGCTTTAAGGCTGCGGAAAAGGAGAATTATCTTTATTCCTTGGCTAAAATAAGCTAAATTTTTATTAAAATTATCAAATAGAGAGCAATATGACTTATACGTTTTCAAGTCTTTTATCATGTGTAGGACTTATAAGCTATGCAGCGGCTTCGACGAATGAATCTGCTTTATTAACAAGAATTTCTAACCTTGAAAAAAATCTTCAGGAAGTAAAGAGCCAATTGCAACATCCGTCGGAAAAACCAGCTGAGCATAAAACAACTGATTTCAAGTATAGGTTTGGTGGAACCGTTAAGGTTGATGCTTTTTATGATATCAATGCGAAAGGGGCTGCTTTTGGCTTGGACGCTGCGGCTCTGCCTCTCAAGGGTATTGATGCGGCTGCAAAAAACAGGCGCCACTTTAATGCTGGTATTAGCGCTTCGCGGGTGTTTGCCGAAGCCAGCAAAAGTTTTAATACCATTGACACCCAGGCTTATGTTGAGCTTGATTTTGCCAAGGATGCCCTTAGCGAGAATGCGACCACAACCTCTGTTGTGCCTCGGATTCGCCATGCTTATGTCAAAGCTGCTGGATTTCTCCTCGGCCAAACATGGTATACTTTCCAAGATATGTCCGCTTTTACAAATACGCTGGATAATTTGTACGGTGGAAGTCGTCAAACGATGATTCGCTATACATTTGATTTCAATAAATATTTAACCTTAGCTATGGCTGCTGAACGGCCTAATACTGAGTACATTCAGAATAATAATACTCTTAATGACAATAGCGATTACGGCAAATCGCAGGTGCCGGATTTTGCCACCCAACTTAAATTTAAACATACAAATGGACATATAGCCTTGAGCGGGGTTGTGCGCCGTTTGCAAGTTCGGGTTCGCCAAAGTGTAACGGGTCTTACTTCTGATTTTACTAAAAGCCGGACTGGCTGGGGTATAGGCTTTACAGGTAGACAGAACATCTATAAAAATAGTGGTTTTATCTGGCAGATTAATGGTGGCCGGGGAACAGGCCGTTATATTGATGATCTTAATAATCAGGCAGCTTACCTTCAGTATGGTATAGGAATTGAGTCACAGTTTTCTGCTATAAAAGTTATGAATTATATTGCTGGGGCGGAAATTTGGTGGACCCCTAAATTATCGACAAACATGGGTGCCAGTCTCACGCGAATATCAAAACCAAAAACATCCCTTTCTGTGGCTGGGTTTAATACCACCCAACAACGTTATCACCTTAATACGATTTATAATATCCTGCCGAACAGCCAAGTGGGATTAGAAGTCATGTATTATCATCGACGTGCTGGTCTTCAAACTAAGCGCAATGGGGAAGATACACGGATATTAAGTTCATTTATTTATAAATTTGATTCTGCTGCAAAAAATTAAATTTGTTGGCGTTGCTGAAGAAAAGGAATCTCAAGTGTGGCTGATTTGAAAAAGGGTATCTCTTAAAATTAGTTATGCTGAATCCTTTCTTCTTCCTTTTAATTAATAAAGTTTAATTTCTTGCAACTTCATTTATCTGAGAATGATCATGATACGCTTGTTCCCTT
Organism: Candidatus Paracaedibacter acanthamoebae; assembly: GCF_000742835.1. GTDB lineage: Bacteria > Pseudomonadota > Alphaproteobacteria > Paracaedibacterales > Paracaedibacteraceae > Paracaedibacter > Paracaedibacter acanthamoebae. The sequence goes on from NZ_CP008941.1 coordinate 2,395,546, forward strand.
TGATAATTGTTTTATTATTGCTCAGAAATGGCGAGGGGATAACTCTTGACCCTCCGGTGCACGCCTTATCATCTTCCGCTGCCTTACAGCATCAGCCCCCCTTGGATTTAACAAATCCCGATTTGGTGTTAATCCAAGGACCCGCGAGGATTATCCATGTAATGAATTATAAAACCCAGCAGGAAGTCTCAAGAATTAATGTAGGAAAAGATTTGTCTTTGATGAAATTTACGCCAGATGGACGGTATTTTCTCTTATGGTCTCAGCTTCATAATAAAATTAGCATCCTAAATACTCAAACGTGGCAGCAAGAAGAAAACATAATTAGCCTCAAAAGTAGTCCTACTGACTTAAAAATAACTTCTGACTTATTGGACTGTCATAAACCTTGCACTGTTGTTCCCCTGGAAAAATAAAGATATTTCTCTGAAGAGAAGAACTAACCTAATACATATAAAGATAAATCAAGATGGAAAATACCCCCTTCTATGTGACTGTAAATCTAACATTTTTTTTATCCTTGATCTTCGCACCTGCTACCTTAGAGCGTGGGCCTTAGATTTTCACCCTTATTATATGGCGACTTTTCCCCTGTCTGCTGTGGAGAGGCTTAAAAAGCAACAAAATAATCTTTTCCGTTTACAGCAGCAAAACCAGTTAACCGATATAATTATTATATGAGTGACTGCAAAAAATTAATCTTCAGGGGCCTAAGATGCTGTCGAGGGCTTATAAGGAAACCTTAAAAGGGAGATAGAATGTAAGGCTTCCAATAAGAGATTAGTTATTTCATCACTTTATGGTCTATCCGTTCATGAGTTTTAAAAACTTACTTTCTTTACCGGGAGCTTTTTTTACTTTAATTTTGCCTCAAATATTAAATATTAAAAATTGACTTAAACTAAATAGATTCTTTAAGATGTCTTTAGTTTTTAATTATTCTTAAGGAACCGATCATGTTTTTTCAAGGCCACCGCTTAAAGGGCATTTTTTTATGTCTCGGAGGCGCTCTTACTCTCTCCAGCTGTTCTGCGACGAAAACCCAGCCCGAAGGAAAGCAGCAGCGCCCTGTTTTAACGGCAGCGGGCGTTGTCCATGTGTGTCCTGATAATAAAATTGCTATCATCGAACGTGGTAAATTCCCCTATGGTTTGGCAATGTTCGGGGGGCATGTGGAATATGAATCTCCGCAAGTGGCTTTTGTTCGTGAAGCTGAGGAAGAGCTAAATATTACTCAAATTGACACTCTTCAGCTTATTGGAATTCATGGTGAACCTGGGCGAGATCCTAGACAGCATTCCGTGGAAGCAACTTTTACCTGTACGACGCCTCAAGTTCCTGTTGCTGGCAGTGATGCTAAAGAAGTCATTCTTTATAGTGTTGATGATTTGAATAAAAAAATTGATACCATGGTTTTTGCTGCAGATCACAAAGAGATTTTAAAGAAATATCTCAAAAATCTAAAATCCTGTAATCCGTGCAAAAAAGTTTGTAACATTGGTATCCCTCAACATATCCCTACTGTACCGACGATAAAATCGGTATCGTGAAGTTATTAAATGGAATAAGGCCTTAAAAATAAAAGGAAAACTGTTCTTTGAGTATATTAATAATGGAAGAAGGTTTTTTCCTCTTATTCCACTCAATAGCGGAATGACACATATTCTATATAAAAATAATACTATATCCAAATTATTGAATTTATTTTTTACTTTTCCCTTATTGCAGCTTCGTTAATAGTAGGTTATGTTAAAAAGTGAATTATATTTAAATTAAATACATCAATATAGGTAAGTTTTTAAAAAAACTTAACGTTAAAATATAAAAAATTTATTGTTACGTATGTAAATCGTACGTTAACCCACACAGTATACGATACCTACAGAAATAAAATAGAAGGGGTATATTGGCAGTATTACGCTGTTAAATACCCGGTTTAAGTGTGCCTAAAATCTAAACTTTATATTGATTCAACTCTACTATTATGTGCTGATATTTGGAAAAGTATTTTGATATGTATAAAAAAATAAATAAATTAATTTTATAATATTCTTTTTTTACATTAAATATTTAATTTTTTTTTATTTAAAGGATTTGTGAATGACTTATAAGCAGCACCTCTTTTATAGCGAATTTTATGATAATTCGCCTGAGATGAGGATAATGGTAATTAATAACCCTTATAATTTTAAAATATTAAATGTTACTAAAAAATTTTTGCGGGTTTTAGGTTATACGGAAGAGGAAACCGTAAGTTTACCATCTATGAACAGTCTTTACCATCCTGACTGTTATGAAGCTTTGGATCAAGCCAGGAGCCTGTATTTAAAACAAGGTTCTATCTATAATCATGAATTAATTCTTAAAGCAAAAAATGGCGATAAAGTCTTTGTTTATTTAAATATTTTAGCAACAAAAGATAAGGAAGGGAACATTCTCTTTAACCATTGTCTTTATAGAGATGCTTCTGATGATAAAAATATGTTTGAAATTAATAAGGAACAACAAAGTCTTGCATCCTTAAATGACTCTTTTATAAAATCTCATGCTTTTTTCCAATATTTTTATGATTTCTATGAAAATGCTCCTGATATGTTTGCCTCGATAACAGCTGGGGAAGATATCTACAGTATAGGAATCGTTAATTGCAACACCACTCTTGCTCAAAAACTTGGCTATACAAAGGAAGAAATCCTGTCGATGAATTTGTATAACTTATATCACCCAGATTGTTTGCAGAAAGTCAAAAGCATGAGAGAGGATTTTATTAGAAACGGCTATGTAAACAATGGAGAGCTTGAACTTCAAAAAAAGAACGGTGAAAAAATCCATGTTTCTTTAAATGCAAAAATTCAGAAAGACACCCAGAGCCATATTATTGGTAGTATTAGCATGTGGCGAGATATAACAGATTTGGTAGAAACACGCCGTCAACTCCAAGAAACAAATGACTTACTGACTCTTCAAAATGAAGAAATAAAAACACTGATGAATCTTATGTCGCATGATATTCAGGCGCCCATACGAGCAATTGAAAATTTTACACAATTTATCCTCGATGAAAGTAAAGAAGTCTTGCCAACTTCTACATTAGATTATCTTTATAAGGTGCGGGGAAATATTCACAAGCTTCACCATTTGACCCAGGATATTCTTTCCTACTTTTTCGATGGCTCAGCCGCATGCATTGAAGAAACTAACTTAACAAATATAATCAATCAAGTTGTTGCCTATCTTGATTTACCTTCTGCAATAAAAATTAACTTAGAGAATGGTAACCAACCCCTTAAAACGAAAAAAATCCTCTTAGCACAAGTTTTCTATAATCTGATCTCCAATGCTGTAAAATACCACCATAATCCCGAAAAAGCAGAAATTTATATAAAAGGATTGGATAATAATACTGAGTGGATTTTTATTGTCAAAGATAATGGTCCTGGTATCTCTCAAAAATTTCATGAAACTGTTTTTGAACCACTCCAGAGGCTTAAAAGTGCGCAAGAAGTTGAGGGATGTGGCGTGGGACTTACGATTGTCAAAAAACTTATTACTCAAGAAGGTGGTAAAATTAGTTTAGGATCTAAAGAAGGCGAGGGGGCTGCATTTATTTTTACCTGGCCCAAATAAGGGAATAAGCTGAATTTAAGGGCTAACTTAGGGCCGGCCATCATTAAAAGATGCCGTGACTGCTTAAAGATCGTGAAGCAATGGAGGTCTAAGCAAGCAATAAATTTTAGATAGATGTGTACGTCATAAAATATATTTTTCTTTGATTGGATCCCTAGAATTAATTTAGCTGGAGTTTTAACCATTTCTGGCTGCGATACCGTTGATAAAAAAGACAGAAATTAAAGAATGCGTAAACGGTGACAATCCCCCACACCCTGCCTGCTGAGACATCAGCATAAGAAGTAATTAACTTAACCGGCAGAACGGCAAATACCCAAGCTGTCATGGCATTGACCACCATAATAAATTTTGTGTCGCCGGCAGATACTAATATTCCGGAAATTACCCACACTAATCCATCAAATAAGAAAAAGAACCATAATAGACGCATTGCTAACTGAAATTCTTGTCCTAAATAGCTATCAGCAGAAATTAAAAATAAAGCACTTAAAGAATTGGGGTAGATAAAGAGGGGAATCACCAAGAATGCCATGACAGCAAAATGAATGGTCATTCCATTGCGCAACAGTGGGCCGATTTTATTAAACTGTTGCGATCCAATCAGATTGGAGGTAATAGCAATCATACCCTTTTGCAGACCTTCTGTGAAAAAGGAGAAAAGCAAAAAGAAGGTACTGCATAGATTTTGAATTGTAATAAAATCACTGCCAAGAGCCGCTAAGATATGGGCAATAATGGACCAAGCGATGATTTCCAGCATATGGCCGACGGCGGCAGGCATTCCAATGCGGAGACATTCCTTCATCAAGCTAATGTTTAAGTGATAGTGGTGCGTGCCAAAAGTCAGACGATTGGATTTCTTTAAAAAGGCAATGAATAAAATTAAAGATTGTATCAATAGGGCAACAACCGTTGCAATCGCACTGCCAGTTGCGCCTAAAGGGGAAATAATATCTGACCAGCCAAAGATAAGAAAATAGTTAAGCACAAGATTGACAAGATTACCGATAACGGCTGCAATTGTTACTATAACAGTTTTTCCTTGTCCCACATAAAACCCGGATAAAGCCGCAAATATCCCTTGCAAACAACCAAAATACATAATTATTTTAAAGAAAATCAAACCATGTTCATGTAAAGTTTGTGGAATTAAAATATCAGAAAAGCCATAGGCGATCACAATAAACAAAATTTGTGTCGCAAGCGCAAACCATACCATTTGCCAGACAGATTCACCCATTTTATTGTAATGCTTAAGACCATTATTTTGTCCGACAAAAACCTCAGCAATAGAAGCAACCGATGCCACACCAAATTGAAATGTGGCTGCAACCATTCCAGCTGTGGCAACGCCGTTCATGGCCCCTAAAGAATAATCAGCTAGCAAGAGGCGATTGACAAACAACATGACGTGGGTTGACATAAATGTCATCATCATGGGAAATGAAATGCGTAAAAGATTTTTAAGAGACGTATCTGTAATAGTAGCCATGGTTTTGATCTTCATGCGTAAAAAGGGAGGTCTTAAACCTCCCAATTAATTTCTGATATGAATTTTATATTTCTATCCCAACTTCAGGAACTTTTGAGCGTTTCTTAGGGTGTACTTCTGGGGCTAAAGCTGTTGGGGCTAAGCCTTGTTCTAACAATGTTTTAATTTCATCACCACTTAAGGTTTCATGCTCTAATAAAGTCTTTGCCAAAAGTTCAAGCTTTTCTTTCTTTTGAGTCAAGACTTTTTTCGCAGCTTTATAACATTTATCCAATAGATCTTGAACTTCTTCATCAATCAGTTGAGCTGTCCGTTCAGAAATTTGCTTGCGTTGGGTCAATGCTTGCCCGACAAAGATTTCTTGTTGTTGTTCCCCATAAGTCTGGAAGCCGAGTTTTTCACTCATACCCCATTCGGTGATCATACGACGCGCAAAATCTGTTGCCATCTTAATATCAGAGGAGGCCCCGGTTGTTACTTTTTCCTCACCAAAAATCAGCTCTTCAGCAATGCGTCCGCCCATAGCAACTTTAATATCTGCCAGAAGTTTTGCCCGTGACATAGAGATCCGATCCCCTTCAGGAAGGCGCATAACCATACCCAAAGCCCGACCTCTTGGAATGATGGTTGCCTTATGAATCGGGTCAGAATCAGCTTCATAGAATGCAATAACGGCGTGGCCAGATTCGTGATAAGCGGTCAGGCGTTTTTCTTCATCTGTCATCGCCAGAGTGCGACGTTCTGCACCCATCATCACCTTGTCTTTGGCTTGTTCAAAGTCAATCATATCCACCGATAACTTGCCCCGACGTGCCGCCATCAAGGCCGCTTCATTAACAAGGTTCATCAAATCAGCACCAGAAAACCCCGGTGTACCGCGGGCAATGACGCGCACATCCACATCATGTGAAATTGGTGTCTTGCGCATGTGAACCTTAAGGATTTTCTCTCGTCCATTAATGTCCGGATGTGGCACCACCACTTGTCGGTCAAAACGACCTGGTCGCAATAAAGCTGGATCCAATACATCAGGACGGTTTGTGGCAGCAACGATAATCACGCCTTCATTTTCTTCAAAGCCATCCATTTCCACCAAAAGTTGATTTAACGTTTGCTCGCGTTCATCATTCCCCCCACCAAGACCAGCACCGCGATGGCGTCCCACCGCATCAATTTCATCAATGAAAACAATGCAGGGGGCATTTTTCTTAGCTTGCTCAAACATATCGCGGACACGGCTGGCACCGACACCCACAAACATTTCCACGAAGTCAGAACCTGAAATGCTAAAGAAGGGGACATTTGCTTCGCCAGCAATGGATCGAGCCAACAGGGTCTTACCCGTGCCGGGAGGGCCAACAAGCAATACACCACGGGGAATCCGTCCGCCAAGACGTTGGAACTTTTGAGGGTCCTTGAGAAAGTCAACGATTTCTTCCAATTCTGCTTTTGCTTCATCAATTCCAGCCACATCATCAAAGGTGACACGAACAGATTTTTCTCCCATTAAACGGGCGCGAGATTTACCGAATCCCATGGCCCGGTTGCCGCCCGATTGAATCTGACGGAATGAGAAAAATGAAAAACCGATTAAGAGCAGAATTGGCAGCCATGACAAAAAGTAATGGATAAAGGAAATGTCTTCTTCTGGTTTATCATATTTAACCTTCACATTCTTCTCTATCATTTTGTTGGCAACACTTGAATCATAAGGGGCAAAGGTTGAAAAAACTTGATTATCAGCCAGCGTTCCCACGATGGTATTACCCCGGATAACCACTTCTTTGACTTTGCCGTCTTCAACATTCTTGACCATTTCAGAATAGGCCATTGGCATGGCCGCTGGGCGATTTCCTGCCCCTGGGATCATTTGGAATATAGAAAAAACAATAGTTGCGATAAGAGCCCAAACAATTAAATTTCGCGATGAATTGTTCACAGTTGTAACCTCCACGGCGCTCAATTATACAGCTTTTGAATGAATAGATGTAGGGTTGATCTCAAATTTTTAGGGTCTCTTTTATCAAAAAAATCTTAGATAGAGCTGGCTATCAGTCTTGTTTTTGATTAAAAGTCCACCTCAAATTTCCGATCTGAAATCTACACAGACTCCGTCGAAAGCGATATAGAAGCGCGAACAATATTACCTATCCAGTTAAGGATAGAGATAGATTTGATTTTATTATACACCAAAAAGGGTTAAAAGGGGGCTAATTTTTTATTGGGTTATTTAAGGACAACATAATAAGAGATTGTGTATTTGCTAAGATTCGCTGGCGGATGTATTAGAAGGGGTAAATCGTCAGTTTGATGAAGTCAGTATATTTTTCAAAGTTTGAGAAGATAAAGTCATTTTTGTGGTGTTGTAAATATTTATGGTTTATAAAAACTTAAAATGTTTTATCTTTATCTTCTTTGAACAGGGAAGGCGCGTTGAGGTTGTTGAGATTTATTTTTCCCTCAAAAGAGACAGCAAAAATCTTAACATAGAGTTTTTAATGTCGGGAATTTTGGGCATTAAATAGCTGGAGCGTATAAAGATTTAAAAAATTTTTTGGTGATAAAGTTTTTGTTCTGCTGTAAATTATCAGCGCTGCCGTTTTCAGAGAGTTGTATTTGATTGTCGCACATCAAATTTTCATAATCGTTGGCAGGAACCTAATAGCTGCTGGCTTTATCATCGGTATCGTCTTTTTGCAAAATAGCAGGAAACGGGAACATTATAGGAGAATAAGGTGTATTTTCAGGTATAAACCTAGACTCATCCTCATCCGCGTCAACTGTAAATGTGCCTAGTCTAGTAAACGGAGGAGGAGTCGTAGGGCGGGAATGAAGTACAAAAAAACCCCCTAGCAACCAGCCGTATTCGCCTGAACTATTCCCATCTTTGTCAGTAGGCAACGTTCTCTGGTGGGGGGGGGAGCTCCAACTTGCTGATATTCCTCGACTACAACATTCTTAACATTATTATTTGTTGGATCGTTTGGCTCTTGAGCATTCGCCCATTGTCCTATTAAAAAGCTAAGCATTAAAACAGCTAATGTTATTTTTGTGTTTACCATAAAATATCTCCATCAATTATTGGCTGCATCTTCTCATTTTTATATAAGAAACGATCACAACTTTTACAAATTTATTTTTATTTTAAAAGAGGGCTTAAAAATCTTAACTTAAAGTTTTTACGGGAAGGAAGGGTCGATGAAATATAGGAAGGAACGTCAACCGTGGCCTCAGTTTTAAAAGGAAAGGATTGATGAATAATAAAGCGGTCTTGACGGATTGTCCCTGTTGTATCGAGGCTTGGTGCAAGCATAGCTCGGGGCTCACGCGCAATTATAATAACGTTCTTTTTAGGAACAATATACCAGCCTCCGACCGTTGTTCGGGTGTTAGAATCAATTTTCTGAATGGCAGTTAAGGCTTTTTGTCGGGGCAGCGGGTAAGAAGTGGTAGCCATACAATGGCCTAAGCTTCTTAAGAATTCAATTTGCAGCTCCTGGTCAAGGTGCTGAAATGCCGCTCGATCAATTCTAAAATAACCCAGTGGGTCAATATGAACAGCTTGTAAAACAAATTGAACCACTTGCTGCAATCGGGTTTCAGTCAACACCATCGCTTCCTGCCTCAGGTGGCGGATATGGTCAGGTGATAAATCTTGTTCTTCCAATTGAAGGCGATTTTGCCGCAAATAGGATCGTTGATATTTTGGATTTTGATTGGAGGGGTCGATCGCATAAGGAATCGCGTGGATGGTCGCATAATCCAGGATTTGTTGTTTGCTGAATGCCAATAAAGGGCGCAAGATACGTCCGAAGGGACGATAAGAAACGGGTAAAATCCCCCTCAAACCCGATATATCTGACTTTTTCTGAAGGCGGCTGACCACAGTTTCCCATTGATCGTCAAAATGATGGCCTGTGAACAGGTGAATCACGCCGTGTTGACGACACCAGTTTTCAAGAAGTTTATAGCGGGCTTGTCGGGCTCTTTCTTGAATACGGGTTAGGGGTTTCTCTTCCTTCCAGGTTAAAATTTCACTGTTGATGCCAAATTCTTTGAGACGGTTTTGAGTCAGCTCAGCTTCATCTTTAGATTCTAGTCGCAAACCATGGTCGACAATCATAGCTGTTATTTGACCGTCAGGATAATTTCTTAACCATTCTTTAAGTAAATGACACAATGTCATGCTATCTGGCCCGCCGGATACGGCAACAACAATATGGCAATTGGAGCTAAACTTTCCCAAATTTGTCATGGTTGCTGTAAAAGTAACTAAATCTAAAGGCATTGAAGAAATTGAACTATTGCTTGATAATTGTTATAGCGATATTACAACAGTTTAAACGACTTTGATTAGATATTTTTACTCTTTGATGTTTATTTGCCTGCTTCACATCAGCATAAACCCTGCTGTTTGCGCTAAACCTAAGGTATCAAAAGAAACGGTCAAAGACTCTATTGAAAAGCAGTTGCAAATATTAAATGCACCAAAACCCGCCAGCGATTCAAAAAAAAATTCTGTCACTGAGCCTCCAGTTCCTTCACAACCTAGCAGTGGAGTACCTGTTTCCACCGAGCTTAAAAAAATAGATGCCAAATTTTCTATGGTCCGGGAGGGCGAAGTTGTTAAGGTAACTCTTAACTTTGATAAAGGGGTGCCCTATTATGCTGTTTTTTGCCGTGGTAATGATTGGTATATTACTTTATCGTATCCAACCAACAGTACGATGATCGACTGGCATGCCACAGAGTTTCCTGAAATAACCAGCATTGATACCCTATCCAATAATGACGCTTTTAGTTACCTAATCCATTTTAATAAAAAGGTCTATCCAAAAATAACCTTTGATGATCAGAAGAACAGTCTAACCGTTAATTTCGGTCAGGAAAGGATTGAAGAAGGGCAGCCTGTCAGCATAACGCAACCGCGAAAAAAAGAAGATGCGTTTCGCCTCCAACTTAGAAATGCTCGGACAGATGTGGAATTTGAGCCTGATAAGTTAGACCAAATCTTGTGGGTTATTTGTTGTGAGGATCGTAATAAACCGATTGCTGCTCATCACTATCCAGAATTTGATATATTAGAATCTTATCAAGGTGTCGCATTCTTACTGCGGGCAGATGATCTGGATTATTCTTATGTGCGGAAAGTTGCTGAAATCAGTAAAGAAGGTGGGATGGGTAACTCTTATACCCCTGTACCTCAGTCTGCAGATCTTATAAGTTCAATTTTTTCTGACTTTAATCCACTAACGGCACCACAAATCTCAAAAGATGTTTTGAGAACACTAGTGAGGGGAGATCCCCATATTAAAGATGGTCTCTATTTGATCTGGTTATATTTAGGGCAGGGATTAGGGCAAGAGGCAGCAGACATGGCTGAGCAAGTTTTAGGGCAAGCCCCTGATTTAAACCTTTTACCGTTTTGGCGAAGTCTTCGGGGGTTGGCATCCCTGCTTCGGTTTCGGTATCAAAAAGTACCAAATTATCTCAATTTTATCACCAATGAACCTGAAGTTGAATGTTGGTCAACAATTGCTCAAGCTGTTCAAGACGTTTATTCAAAACCAACCAACATGTCTAAACTGTTACAATATAAAAATATACTGATGGCATCCCCGGTGGCTCTGCAAGAACGGCTCCGGAACGATATTTTAGAAGTAGGCATTATTAGTCACAATAAGTCCATTTTAATGATCTATGCGAATAATTTTGCCGCACCAACGTTTTCTCAAAATAAACCCCTTTTTGAGGTGGCGACGGCTGTTCTTAATTTAGATCCAACCAGACCAAGCTCGGCTGCGGCTCTCCAAACGATGAGTGAAAAGGATCCGACGTCCAAAGCCTCTATTCTTGCCGCTTTCGAATATTTAAAGTTTCTTCATGAAACTAAAAAAATCGATCCTACCGATGAATTAAAGCAATTGGATCATCTGCGATACAGTTGGCGGGGCGATTTATTAGAATATACAATTTGTAAGTATTTGGCTCAGCGTTATATGGAAGAACACCGTTATGCTGAGGCTTTACCATTACTGCGTAAGACCATCAAGTATTTTACGAAAGAATCCCATACGGATAAGCTGCCCGAGCAAATGCAACAAGCCCTCATTGATTATTTTAATCAAAAATCTCCCCCCGTCTTAGAGATGTTGTCCATATTCCAAGATTATACCAGTATTGCCCCCGATGATGAACGCGGCGATGCCATTATGATTAAGGCCACCAATATTCTAGCTAATTTAGAGTTATATGAAGAAGCCGTTGGATTGCTTAAGGATTATTTGGAGAACAAAGTTAAGGAGGGTAGTAATCTTCAAAACCGTAAGAATTTGATTTACTATCGAATGGCTGTGGCGAGTATCTTAGGGAATAAACCTAAAGATTGTCTTGATTATTTATCTGACATACACGATATAGCAGGTCAGATGTTGGATGATATAGCAATTTTGAAGTCTGAATCTTATTTGCGCCTTAAAAAAACAGAGCAAGCCCTTCAATCCTTAGGGGATACACCCGCCCAACAATTCCATAAAGCGAGTATTTATTTTGGTGATAAAAGGTGGGTCGAGGCGGCGGGAGTTTATCAAGGGATTGCTCAACGTGCGAGTGGGGTGCTAGATCAGATTAAGGAAAATTCCATCGTTAATCTTGCGTTATGCTATGCCATTCTGAACGATCAAAAAGCATTAGCAGATGTGCAGGCAAACTTTAAGGAATTTATGGCCAAAAGAAAAGGGGAACAGACTTTTAACTTTTTAACCACCCCCGATGCCAAGGTTAGCCTTGCCCATTTGGCTTCTTTGCAGCAGGTAGATTCCTTTGCTGATCGGTTAAAGGCTGTTTTTTCGGATACTACCAAGCCGGCTAAATAACTCTTTTTTTCGGCTTGGGCATTGATCCATAATCAATGCCCCTCTAAAATCCGGGCAGAGTTCCCTATTCAACTGTAACGGACTTTGCCAAGTTCCTCGGTTGATCGACGTCTGTTCCTTTTAAGGTTGCCGTATAATAAGACAACAACTGCATTGGTAAGGCATAGAGGATTGGCGATGTAAGAAGATGGCTTTCTGGCATTTCAACAATCTGTGTAGGGATTCCGTCTTTTTCAATATGGGTACGGCCGATACAGTCGGTAAAACAAATTGCAATACCCCCCCGGGCAATCACTTCTTGTAAGTTGGATAGGGTTTTCACCATCCATTTATCAGAAGGGGCAAGAACGATCACAGGCATCAATTCATCAATTAAGGCAATGGGGCCGTGCTTCATTTCACCGGCGGCATATCCTTCGGCGTGAATATAAGAGATTTCTTTTAGTTTTAGCGCCCCCTCCATCGCGATGGGGAAGTTGGTTCCACGGCCAAGATATAATGCATCGCGCGCCGGTTGTAAGCGATGCGCCACTTGTTGATAGTCGGCTTCTTTTTGCAAGATTCCATAAATCTCATTGGGTAGGTTGAGCAAGTGCTGTAAATGCTCGCGGGCTTCAGTCTCTGTTAACGTTCCACGTTTAATGGCTGCATCCAGACATAAACAGGCCAGCACCGCTAATTGTGCCGTGAAGGCTTTGGTTGAAGCAACCCCAATTTCAGGGCCGGCCTTGGTGTGAACCGAATAATCAGCCAGACGATCCATGCTGCTTTCTGGAACATTCACGATGGCGATGGTAGTTTGGTGATCTTCTTTTGCTTGCTTCATTGCCTCCAGGGTATCAATGGTCTCGCCCGATTGGGAAATAAACAATGCAGCCCCCCCGGTGGGAAGAGGGGATTCGCGATAACGAAATTCAGAGGCAATGTCCACTTCAACCGGAAGCTTAGCGATCATTTCAAACCAATATTTGGCAACGGCTGTTGAAAAATAAGAGGTACCGCAGGCAATCATCGTGAGTTTTGAAATATTGTTCCAATCGATGTTAACAGGAATCTTTAGCGTTTCTGTGTCGGCGTTAATTAATGAGTCAAGGGTATCTTTTACGGTTGTTGGTTGCTCAAAGATTTCTTTCAACATAAAGTGATCATACCCACCTTTGGTGGCGGCATCGGCTGAAATATTAATAGTCTTGAGGGGGCGATCAATGGGGTGGTGGTCAATATCGTAAATCTGACTGCCTTGAGGCGTCACAATGGCATAATCTCCTTCTTCAAGATAACGCAATTGTTGTGTCCACGGCGCTAAGACCAAAGCATCGGATCCAATAAAACTTTCGCCGTTGCCTTCGCCGATCACAAGCGGACTGCCGCGACGGGCCACCAGTAACGTGTTGTTGTCACCTTTAATTAGGATCACCAAAGCAAAGGCACCCTCAATGTCAGCAAGAGTCTGTCTTAAAGCTTCCAAGGGTTTAAGACCTTGATTAAGGTAATCAGTCATTAAATGTACGACAACTTCGGTATCGGTTTGACTGGTAAACGCGTGTCCTTTTTTTATAAGTTTTTCTTTAAGATGAGCGTAATTCTCAATGATTCCATTATGCACCACAGCAACTTTGTCTGAGCTGTGCGGATGCGCATTGGCTTCGCTTGGAATGCCATGGGTTGCCCACCGTGTATGACCAATTCCAGTCATGCCATTGATGGAATCTTGAGTGAACAAATCTTGCAAGGCTTGAAGTTTACCTTGGGCGCGGCGAATACAAATTTCATTCTGGTCAAGTGTTGCAATCCCTGCTGAATCATAGCCACGATACTCAAGGCGTTTTAGCCCATCGATTAAGCGTTGTGCTACAGGTTGATGCCCTACAATACCGACAATTCCACACATGATTGAGAAATTCCTATCTTACAAATTTATTATTTTGGTGATTTTAGTTCCAAGGCAGTCGTGCGAAATTTTTTCGCCCAACCCGCTTTGTTCGTTTGATGGTGGCGGGCAATGCCCAAAGAATGTTCGGGAACATTATCTGTGATAACGCTACCAGCAGCCACAATAGCTCCTTCGTTAACATGAACCGGTGCCACTAAGGAGGTGTTGCTGCCAATAAAGGCGTCATTTCCAATATGGGTTGGTGATTTGTTAAATCCATCATAGTTGCAGGTAATGGTGCCAGCCCCAATATTAACGCGATCGCCCAGCTGAGCATTACCTAAGTAACTAAGGTGTTTGACTTTGGCCTTTTTGCCTATGGCTGTATCTTTAATTTCAACGAAATTTCCCACAACGGCTTCTTCACCAATAATCGTGCCTGTTCTTAAATGGGCAAACGGCCCAACTTTGGCGCCCGCTTTTAAAACACATTTTTCTAAATGACAAAATGGATATATTGTTGCCCCATTCTCGATAACAACACCGGCCCCAAAGGTCACATTTGGATGAATAATCGTATCCTTTCCAATGCAGGTATCATGGGAAAAAAAGACGGAGACCGGATCAATTAAGGTGACACCGCTCATCATTATGCGATAACGCCAACGGTCTTGCATGGTTTTTTCAGCTTGAGCTAATTCTGCACGGTTATTAATGCCGTTTAAAGTTTCGGGGTGGGATGTTTCCACATAGCGGGGCGTTAAACCTTGAGCCTTTGCTAATCCGATCACATCCGTTAAGTATAATTCACCGGCAGCATTTTGGGCTGTTAATTGGGGTAACAGAGATCGCAAAACTGTTGCTGGAATTAAGTAAACGCCTGCATTGCAAAGGGTGATGGCGCGTTGCTCTGGGGAGGCATCCTTATATTCCACAATGCTGTTAACTCGATCGTCCTGGGTGACTAAGCGGCCATATTGGCGGGGATCATCCACCCGCATGGCTAACACAAGCGGATCATTTGGGCATTCCGCACGTTTGTTAAAGAGGGGCGCCAAGGTATCAAACTCAATCAATGGCACATCACCACTAAGAATTAAGACATCGCCGTCATCGTGCGGGAGTTTATCCACGCCTGCCCGAACGGCATCACCTGTGCCAAGAGGTTGGGCTTGGATAGCAATTTCAATCGGGCGGCCTGCGGCAACCTTTTCTTGATCTAAATAAGGTGAGGCCACGACTACCACACGTTCCATATTCATGGATAATGCTAAATCAATCACATGATGAACCATAGCCTTACCACCCACAGGGTGCAGAACTTTTGGTAAAGTGGAATTCATGCGAGTACCCATACCCGCCGCTAAAATCAGAGCTGTTGTCATTTATATAAACCTCTATAAAACACATATACCATATGTGTATTGCAGGTGCATCACTCAAAATATTAAATTATATTGCGACATTTCTGTCTCAATAGGGGAGTTGCAATAAAGAAATTAAGAGAGGTCAGAATCAGCGCCTCTGTTAAGGATGCAAAAAGAAGAGCACCGTTAATTGGTGCTCCTTATTAAGTGTTATGCTGCTTCGGCATCATTATCAGATTCACCTGTATGGGGGGGCAAATCATCTGTTGTGAACTGTCCTGATGGAATCATTCCTAAGGCCGCACGGTAAATATCCAAGAGTTCTTCTTGTTCCACGGCTTCTTCATGTTTCATTTTCCGCAGCTTAATAAGTTGCTTCATAACTTTTGGATCAAATCCAACAGCTTTTGCTTCAGAAAAAACCTCACGAATATTTTCCATTAATTCAGACTTTTCTTCTTCTAATCGTTCAATTTTCTCGATAAACAGACGCAGTTGATTGGCGGATGAGTTATTAATAATTTGCATGAGGTTATTCTCCGTTTTTTAAGTTATAGCTCGTGATACTGCATTCAATTATTGGTTATTTTATAGCTGAAAAATAGAGGGTTGTGGAATAAAAATTGTGATTCAACTGAATGTTTTTTAAGAGCTTCTTACGGGGAGATTAAAATTCTTCGTCCGGGGGCTTATCTGATTTTATCGCTCGCTTTAGCGTTTAAGAAGATCTTAGCTGATTTTAACGCTTGGAAAGCATAGGAGAGGGCAATAGATAGACTAAGGCCGGCTAGCGCATAAAGTAAGGGGGAGTAGGAAGCAAACTCCTTAAGCCAGCGATAGAATTTGCTGTCAGCTGCAGGGGGAATGCTGGCGGATATTGTCATAAATAAATTTGGATGGAAATATTTCAGGGCTATTTGGATTAAGATCAGAGCCATAATGGCAGATCCGGCGAAACCTAGATAAATTCTGGGGATTCTATAACTAAAGGTGACGCCCAAGTGACTGCCGCCAAGGCCGCCCATTAACAAAAGACCGACGAGAAGCAAATCAATTGAATCTCCGTTTAAAGCATGAGCAAAGGTTGAAATGATAGTAATGATCACCGAGGAGAGAAGGGTCGTCCCATAGGTGACAGGGCTTGTTCTTCCCATAAAGTAGATCAGAACAGGCATCATAAAAATTCCATTCCCCACTCCTAAAACGGCAATCAACCATCCATTAATAAGGCCGGCTAAAAATAAGATAAGACGGCTTGCTGTTAAGCGAGATCGGGGAAAGTATTGCACGAAAGGGGCTTTGACAATCCAAGCTGGAGAGCTGGATTTGCGATCTTGATTGGGATGATGACGTTGCGCTAAATTTTTTCTGCTTTGACGAAAAAGAAGGAACATCATGACGCTAAGAATACAAACATAACTAAAGGTAATAAGTTGTTTACTGACCTCAGAGTTGCCAAGCCACTCGAGAAAACAAACACCCATCACCGCCCCCATCAAACCGCCCGAAATGATCGACCGACCTAATTGGTAGTCAACATCATTATTCTTTTTATAAGCAAGGTAGCCGGTTAACGTCATGCCAATCATGGAATTTACTTGACTTGCAACGGCAACGAGGGGTGGGACGCCCAGTGTAATTAAAGTCGGGGTAATAAATAAACCGCCGCCCACGCCTAACAGGCCAGTTAATAGCCCACCAATAAATCCAATAAGGATGATAAAGTAGGGATTAACAATGATATCAGCGACAGGTAAAAGTAAGTCATGGTCCATGACTTACTTTAATACGTTCTGGGCGGGTTTTCTAGAAATTAAAGAGACGAATAATTTTAGTAAGATTGATAAGAATGACTTCTCGTAAGGTTTTGTCTCCTATAACACGCCAATCATAATTGTCTTCAGGAATATTAATAATCGCCTCAACAGTAGATTGGCAGGCCCGATTAGCGGCTTGATAAATCTGGCTGGAATTATCCGCTGTGGTATGACGAGCCGCCCAAGTGTAAAATTGAGCTGCAGATAGAGCTGTGTCCATCAACAGTTCCGGCGCAATTTGTGTTTGCACTTTTTCCCGTTGGAGTCTGATCGCTTCAATTAGATTATTGCCAGCTAACAAGTAACAATCGGATATGATTTGATCTCTCTTAGTCGAAGGAGGTTCACTGTAGCAAAGATTCAGGGCAAGCTTTGAAACCTTGAAAGCTCTTTTATAAGGAGAATCAGGGGCTTCAAGTCCAACCGCTGCCAATGTTTCATTGGAAAGATTTTGGGCCGAGATGGGAAAGAAATGCCGTACAGGATTAACCCGCTCTTCCGCGTTTACTTGCTTTATAAAAGACGTATGATCCGCCGATTTTAATTCATTGATAACATCCTTCATAGCTGGATTAGAGGAGGGACCTTTTGTTATAGCTTGCCGCTCATGATTGTTAGAAAAGCCTGTCTTAATGTTAGAGAATAATTGGTGTTGTTTAGC
Source organism: Candidatus Paracaedibacter acanthamoebae (assembly GCF_000742835.1). GTDB lineage: Bacteria > Pseudomonadota > Alphaproteobacteria > Paracaedibacterales > Paracaedibacteraceae > Paracaedibacter > Paracaedibacter acanthamoebae. Next base: position 2,413,261 of record NZ_CP008941.1, read on the forward strand.
CGCTTGAATGGTTTTCGCTAGTTCTTCAATATTTTTCTTCATAAGCAGAGCCGCTTTTTCATTAAAGTTATCGGCTGCTAATTGATAATAAGTTTGAGCGAGCGTGGCGGCTTGTTCTAAGGCTGCTGCATTTGTGGTTAGCTGAAAACCTTGCTGGTGGATCCAGTTTTCAATTTTTTTGCCTGCATACATAAAACAATGACCTGCTAAAGCTTTTTGGAAGGGAGCCTGAGTTCCCAGCTTGGTTGGATCGAGATTAAGAATAATATCCCCAAGGGTTTTTAATTTAAAGGCAAGGGAATCCAATGAGTCATCCACTGTAATATCGGAAGAAAGAATGACATCCGCAGGGACATAGTTTTTTACGGTCGGTGGAATCAATCTCCTTATTTTTTCTACGAAATAGTCAGCTGTGGGAAGGTGATGTTGAGCATCCTCAAGATTTTGCATCGCCTGGAAAAAGCAAGAGATTATCCATTCATTTTTCTGTTCTGTGGACCTTCCTCCCAGCTTTTCACCAGGTAAACTTTGAATAAGGAGGCCGAGTTTTATTAACTTTGCCGCTTTAATAGAAGATAAATCGTGCGGAGTTAGGTTGGCCTGTATTAAAATCTCTTCGGGTATAGTCTCGAGAATGAGAGAGGAAAGGTTTGTCATTCTTATAGGTGTGAGACCTTGCGAATAAAATGGATCAGGATCTAAGGCCATAAGGGTCGTGTTTGTGGTGGAAATTGCATAACTTAAGACGCTCAGGGTTAGAAATTTTCTCATACGCTCCCCCTTCTGTATTGGAATTTAATTTCAAAAAATCACATTACATTTATAATTAAAACATAAAAATATTAAAAAATAATATATAAAATTACAAAATGAAGGGGTAAATGAAAAAATGCTGATTTTGGAATAACTTGGCCACAATTAAATGTAGTAAAGCTTAAGTAAGGGTTAATTTTTGGAGACAGCATTAATTCTATTAGGCTGCTTTCTAAGCGGAGTCATCCTGACGATTCCCCTTGTTCTAGATTCTTACTGTAAAGGGGGGGAGCTATAGGCATTTTCCTTATAACTCTAATTTATCGACGGTAAGGGGCAATAGCGGGGGAATAGGCCACTTTAAAGGAGAAGTCCCGCAAGCGTTGCCGACAGACACGTGGCAATTGTGCCGGAAATGAGTGACTTAAAGCTTAAATTGACAATCATATCCCGACGCTCAGGAACCATAGCCCCTAATCCTCCGATAACGATACCAAGGGCTGAAAAGTTAGCAAATCCGCACAGAGCATAGGTCATGATGAGGGAGGTACGGGGTGACAAAGTATCTTTTGGCAAGGCAGCAAGATCACTGAATGCCACCACTTCATTGATCACGGTTTTGGTTCCTAAAAGGGCGCCTGCTGCTGCGGATTCATGCCAGGGAATGCCCATTAACCACGTTACAGGGGCAAACAAGTAACCAAAGATGCGTTGAAGAGAAAGGGGAGCTCCCTCAAAAGATGGCAACAGTCCTAAAATTGTATTAGCAATATAAACGAGCGCAAGTGCCACGATCAACATCGCAATAACATTCAAGAAAATATTAAGGCCGTCTGATGTTCCTTTGCTGACTGCATCCATCCATCCCGTGAAACGGTAAGGCATAACAAAGTGGCCATCCGTTTGATTCGACCCGTGTGGTATCATAAGACGGGCGACCGCAAGAGCAGCTGGAATAGAAATAATAGAACACATTAGAATATGCGCAATTGGATTAGCGATCGTATCTTTAAGGATAAAGGAATAGAGCGCCATAACAGTGGCAGAAGTGGTTGCCATTCCACAAGTCATCATGGCAAACATTTCTGATCGGGTGAAGTCTTTGAGATAGGGGCGAATTAAAAGCGGCGCATCAACATTCCCAAGTAAAACTTTGGCGCCAGCGGCAACACCCAAAGCCCCCCCAATGCTCAGCGTTCGTTGTAAAAACCAAGAGGCACCCTTAACGATGATCGGCATGATGCGCCAATAAAATAAAAGCATCGAGAGAGCGCTGACCACCATAATCATGGGAAGGGCCTGTAAAGCAAAGATAAAGGTATTTTTCTGTGAGGTAGGATCAATAACAAACGGCACGTCACCGCCCCCAATGTAGCCAAATACAAACTGAGTGCCTTCTTGAGTTGCTGCCTTTAAGGTTTCCACAACACCACTTAGGCTGCCAAAACCATGGCGAATAAGATCAAATCGCATTAAGAAGAATGCTAAAATAACTTGCAAGGCAATTGCAGACAAAACAGGTTTAATTTCGGGTTTGGATCGATTCTCACTGATAAGCCAGGCAAACCCTAAAAAGGTGACAATCCCTATTATTCCCTGCATTTGTTATGATTCCTTCAGATTTATTTCTATCAACATAAACAGATTCTGCCGTTAAAGAAAATGAAAAACTAAGCTTTACGCAATTTTGCCGGGAGATGGAAGACAATATTCTCTTCGATAACGCGAATTTCTTCAACGGTCACATTAAATTTTTCCTTTAAGGCATCAATGAGCTCATCAACAAGAATTTCGGGGGCAGAGGCCCCGGCTGACAGACCCAGACGACTGACACCCATCAGCCAGTCCCAATCAATATCTTGAGCCCGTTGATAAAGAGCCGCTTTCGCGCAGCCAACCAAACGGGCTGCTTCCACCAGACGATTTGAATTAGATGAATTGGGGGCTCCAATCACAATCATGGCCTCGACCTGTGGCGCAATTGCTTTGACGGCTGCTTGGCGATTTGTTGTTGCATAACAAATGTCTTCTTTGCGTGGGCCGTGGATGGTGGGGAATCTTTCTTTCAATATAGCTAAAATACCTGTGACCTCATCCACCGATAGTGTTGTCTGCGTTGCGTAGGCCAAGTTGGCGGGATCGGCAATAGTAACTGTGCGAGCATCTTCTTCGGTTTCAATAAGGATGACGCTGCCTTCTGGAACTTGTCCCATGGTGCCAATAACTTCTGGGTGGCCACGATGGCCGACCAATAAGATTGTGTGACCAGCCTTATAATGATGCTCCACTTCCCGGTGGACTTTACTAACCAGAGGACAGGTTGCATCCAAGAACTCTAGGTTGGCAGCGATAGCCGCCTGGGGAATAGATTTGGGAACGCCGTGAGCGGAGAAAATAACGTGAGAGCCGGCTGGAACTTCATCCAGATCCTTGACAAAGATTGCCCCTTTGGCGCGAAGTGAATCGACAACAAATTTGTTGTGAACAATTTCATGGCGAACATAAACCGGAGCCCCATATTTTTCCAGGGCCTTTTCAACAATTGAAATGGCGCGATCCACGCCCGCACAAAAACCACGAGGGGAGGCCAAGATAACTGTGAGATCTGGTTTGTTCATTAAGGTGAAGGATCCATAGAATTTTGTTCTCGGGTATACTACCAAAATTAAGGATGGGGACGCAATAGAAGAGATATATTTAATATTGTGAAATTTTGTCAAGAATATTCTCAATAAAAGTACTTGCAACTGAGGGCAAAAGTCTCTTAAAAACATACTAGGGATAAGATGTTAACCTTTTACAATTCGGGGTTGGTTGAAATGAAAATTTTGCAACGATTGATGGGAGCTTTGTCCGCAGATATGGCCATTGACTTGGGGACTGCGAATACGCTCGTTTATGTGCGCGGGCGAGGGATTGTTCTCAATGAACCGTCAGTGGTTGCAATTGCGACATTTAAAGGTAAAAAACAAGTCTTAGCTGTCGGTGAGGAAGCCAAGCTGATGGTGGGACGAACTCCCGGCAATATTCAAGCAATTCGACCTTTGAGGGATGGGGTGATTGCAGATTTTGAAGTTGCCGAAGAAATGATTAAACACTTTATCCGCAAAGTTCATAATCGTCGGAGTTTTGCCGCTCCTCAGATTATTATTTGCGTACCATCGGGTTCCACAGCTGTTGAGCGCCGCGCCATTCAAGAGTCTGCTGAAAGTGCTGGGGGACGCCGTGTTTTCTTGATTGAAGAGCCAATGGCAGCAGCCATTGGTGCCGGTTTGCCGGTAACTGAGCCGACGGGGTCCATGGTTGTTGATATTGGGGGTGGGACTACGGAAGTTGCTGTTTTATCCTTGGGCGGCATTGTGTATGCAACGTCGGTGCGTGTTGGCGGCGACAAAATGGATGAATCAATCATTAGTTATATTCGTCGCACTCATAACTTGTTGATCGGTGAAAGTACCGCTGAAAAAATTAAAAAAGAAATTGGCTCAGCCACTGTTGATTCTAATAGCCATACCATTACCATGTCTATTAAAGGGCGCAGCCTACTCAATGGTGTCCCCTTAGAAGTTGAAATCAATCAGACTCAAGTTGCCGAAAGCCTAAGCGAAGTGGTGGCTGCTATTGTTCAGGGTGTTAAGACAGCGCTGGAAAATACGGCTCCTGAATTATCGGCTGACATTGTTGATCGGGGTATTGTTATGACCGGTGGGGGATCTCAGCTAAAGAATTTAGATAAAGTACTTGCCAAAGCGACAGGCCTCCCAGTCTTTCTAGCAGAATCTCCGTTGGGCTGTGTGGTCAATGGGACAGGACGAGCCTTGGAAGAGATGGGAGCTCTCCAAAGCGTTCTTGTGAATATGTATTAAGGTGAATATGTACTAATTTATTACGCTGTTTAAAGTGTAAAAAATATGTAAGCATAAAATTATGATAAATTTGGGTTGTTTTTAATAGAGTGAGTAATCGTTCATGAGAATGCTGTCGGTAGTGGGCCTAAAGACGAGTAAAGACCATCGTACAACCATTATTTCTGATTCTGGACATTCTTCTCCCCGACTGACCTCTCTCTCTTCTCGTCTTTCCAAACCCTTTGGGATCATCCTTATTGCGGCAGTTATTGTTTTTCTTCAAATTAAAGAATACAGCCCTGTTGTGGCGGCGCGCCAATACTTGACTAATTTATTTAGTCCGGTCGTGTATGTAGTTTCATTGCCGTTTAACTGGGCCACGTCAGTGCGTGACTATTTTATAACTAAAGAAGAGATGGTGGCGCAGAATGAACAACTAAAGCTGCAGAATGAAAAGTTAATACGTGATCGAGATGCGCATCGTCAGATTGCCCAAGAAAACTTGAATTTGCGCGAAGCCTTAAACGTTCAGGTGGGCCTTGTTGATGACATAACAACCATTCGGATTAGTCATCATATTTATGATGGATATACAACAGTGTTTTATAGCCCTAACTCTGCGTTAGGGGATCTTCGTAAAAATGATGCTATTCTAACAACGAAGGGTTTTTTGGTGGGACGTATTATGGAAATAAATACAAACTATACCAAAATTATGCCGATAAATGACCCATCCTCCCGAGTGCCGGTTAAGTTCGAAGGGAATGCTCAACAAGCCGTTTTAGCCGGCGAGGGCAGTGATTCTTTGCGACTGATCCATGTTGAGAACCCTGTTGGTGTGCGAGTGGGGGATCGGTTAGTTACGAGTGGTGTGGGCGGTATTCTGCCCGCTGGTTTGCCGGTTGCCGTTGTTCAATCCATTGGGAATGTGATCAAATGTGTGCCATTGGGGCAGGTGCGGGATCAAGATTTCGTCCTTGCCTTAAGCCGAACTCAGGCCTAAAAGAGAGTTTCTCTATTAAATTCTCATTCTGTTTTTTCATCCTTTAAATTTTAATTTACAGCAACTCAAATTATTTTTACTATGATGGTAAAATATTTATTCTATCAACTTTTAATCTAATCACATGTTCTTTTAAAATTTGTTTTTTTAGTTTATGTAATAAATACACTATTTCATACAGAAGCTTACTTTAATGTTTAAATTTATTTTATTGTCTTGTGGATTGATGTTAAATGCTCAGGCGGTGGTGATCGAAGAGGATTCGTCTCTATTACCATCGAGTGCTACTGCTCACCAGTTGGATGAGCCTAAAAATAATATAGTTCCTTTTTCGATTCCCCGGATTCCCTTACTAAGCTCACTATTTAACCTTTTTTGTTCCCAGGATCTTCCGAGCGATGGTAACTCCCATGAAAAATATATGTCTATAGGCTATAGCAATGATTTGTCTTTTGAAGATGCCACGGATGATAGCCAATGGGAAATAACAGGCAATTTCAGTAATGTTTTCTCTTTTGGAAGTGAGAGTATTTAAATAGATCATTTTCGATAACCCCTCGGTCGGACCAATGCAAAATTCAAAAAATTAATGTATGTGGCTATGCAGGTGGTAATATTATTATTTATGTTAGAATGCGTCAGCCAGCAAAGCAGCTAATAAGAGAATTATTCCACGCCAATCTTATTGATGAAGAAAATTATTTGCTGCAATTCGCCTCTAATAATAAAAATAGGCTGCATGACTATTTAAATTTTTTTGTTAACAAACAACTTCTCCCCCTGGTGACAGCGAAAAGAATTTTATCAAAAATACAGACCGAACAGCCGGATGCGCAAGAAATAGAAAAATACCATCTTTTACGCGCCTCACAAAAAGAGGCTTTAGATAAAATTGCCCACGTTAATAAAATAGGTCAAAAGCAGCAGGTTGGAACTTTTATTCTTCAGCAGGCCAAACATGTTGCCCAGCACTATGTGGGGTATACTTATGGGGGTCATCAATATCCTATTATTGGCTCTTATGGTGCTGAGTCATGCGTGATTATGGCTGTTCATAATGCTGAGGCACAGGCGTCAGCCCTTTGCCATATTGATATTTTTACTGAAATATCTTCTCTTAATAAAGTTTTTCATAATTTACAAAGTCAAAAATCTGAGGCTTTAGAAGTGCATTTAGCTGGCGGGGATGACTATGTAATTGAGATGATGTTAAGCATTCTTAAGCTTATTGAGCAGCAACCAAATGCGATTATAAAATCAGCGAACCTTGTAACTAACTACGCGAACAAATTAGCTATTGATTCTAGGACCGGTGAGATTTACACAAGTTTTGACTCCCCTTACCTTAAGCATGAGGAAGATTATGATCTACGCATGCGCTTAATAGCATTAGCGTGCGTTAAATCACCCCCTGAACTTGCACCTGGCTTAGATTATATCTGTGAGATAAATTAGAAATTAATCGCTTGTATAGGAGTTTATGGTTATTCTATTCAGGATTTGCACTTACCAATAAAGGAAGGATAAAGACTTTTAAAACCTTAAAAAGGACAAAAATAAAAATAGAGCGGCTCCAAAAATTCTTGGTAATATTAAAATATTCTCCTATATATAAGGAGGTGAGAAAATCGAACCCAGAAGGATCTTATTAAATGCTTAAATTAGGTATATTAGTTTCTGCGGTTTTGTTAAATAGTCATGCCTCGGATAATGAAAAAAATGAGTTTTCTGATAAAAATTGGCATGATAAAAATACTCCTGAATTTTCTTTGAATAAAGAAGCGTCTTTAAACCTATCTTTATTGACAGAAGGGTTCGAAATAGAAGACAGATTTCTAAACCGAAAAATTGTATATATAGTAAAGGTTCGAGTTGGCAATTTTTATTATGAGCCCTGTAGGGAAATTAGGGAACTTATGGCTAAGATGGTTCAATAAAGGCTTCTATCCCTTGCCATATTGTTGCTTTAACTGGCTTATCCTCTCTCAATGAAATTTTTATAATTTACAAAATCAAAAATCCCAAGGGGAGGGGGCAAGGCTAATTAACGAGGTTACTTTATCAGGTCTCTTGAAAATACTTTAAGAAGATATTATGACTAAAGTAATCCGTGGATAAATAACTTTTGTACCGAATTATGTGCTTTTAGTAAAATCACTCACAGAATAAGATAAATTAAAAATTAAAATGAAATCCTCTGTTGATACATGGTTGATAAAGCGATATCTGATAGAATTCATTTTTTTATCAGGTTTATTTCTGTTGGGGTTGATGCCCCTGTGGCAGAAAATAGATGTTGTTCCTAATTTCGGATCGGTTGTTATCTATTTATGGACGATTTATCGACCCGACCTCATGTCACGTCGCTTGTTTATTATTCTGGGTATTTGCCGGGATGCGATCATGGGCTACCCGATCGGTATCGGTGTTCTAGAATTAATTTTAGTTGTTTCGATTACCCGTCTGTTCCGACGATATGTCTTACAAAAAAGCTTTTGGACTGTTTTTTGGGGGTATGCAATTTTTGCAACCTTAAGTAATTGCTTATTCTGGTTGATTCTTAGCGCCACGAAAGGTTATATATTACCCTTTACCGGGGCTTTAAAGCCGATTCTTTTTAATTTATTATCTTATCCAATTTTATGTGAGGTTAGCCTAACTGTGCAGCAAAAGATTGATGGGATGAAACAACAAGGCATCCATGGATAAAGAAACCTTATTTACCCGTCGCTCCGTTATTTTAGGGGGGATGCAGGCGGCTCTCATGACGACAGTTGTGGGGCGAATGTTCTATTTAGAAATCTTGTCTAACCAGCACTATCAAAAATTATCTGACAAAAATCGGATCCATTCTCGATTGACATTACCGGTGCGGGGACTAATTACAGACCGCAAGGGAAAAGTTCTAGCCTCTGATCATAACGTCTATCGAGCCGTTATGATTCGGGATGAGGCTGATGACTGGCAAGCATGCTTAAAGCGCGTGCAAGAATTGATTCATTTAACGCCTGAAGAAATTGATAAAGTTGCTTTACAGGTTCGCCGGAAACCCCGGTTTATGCCTGTCGCTGTTAAAGACAATTTAACGTGGCAAGAAGTAACAACCTTGGAATTGCATTTACCAGATATTGCTGGGATTTTTATTGAAGAAGGGCGAAATCGGTATTATCCACACTCTCTTGAAACATGCCATTTTCTAGGGTATGTAGCGACCCCGTCAGAAAAAGAATTAGATGGGGACCCCCTCTTAGAGCAACCCGGGTTTAAATTAGGAAAAATTGGCTTAGAAAAGTCCCTTGAATCTCAACTTCGCGGTATGCCGGGGGTTAAGCAAGTGGAGGTGAATGCCTTCCGCCGCATTGTACGCGAATTATCAACCAGTGATAGTGTGCATGGGACAGAGCAAAAATTAACCATTGATTTTGATTTGCAGCAAACCCTGTATCAGCGGTTGGCGCAGGAAGAAAGTGGTGCTGCTGTAGTCCTGGATATCAAGACGGGAGAAGTCTTAGCCTATGTGTCAACGCCAGGTTTTGATAATAATCTATTTGTGAATGGGATTCCCAAAAAAGATTGGCAAGATTTATTAAATCACCCCCGCTATGCCTTAATTAACAAGCCAATTTCTGGCCTTTATGCGCCGGGCTCAACTTTCAAAATGATAACAGCCTTGGCCGCCTTAGAAAAGGGGGTCGTTAATCATCATACATCCGTCAATTGTTCGGGACATACCATGCTTGGAAGTCACAAATTCCACTGTTGGACCTGGAAGACGGGTGGACATGGCAACGTCGATCTTACTCGGGCGATCGCGACCTCTTGCGATATCTATTTTTATCATATTGCCAGCTTAATTGGGATTGATGCTATTGCCGACATGGCTCAACGCTTTGGTTTGGGCTCTGCGACTGGCATTGAGATTCCAGGAGAAAAATCGGGTCTCGTCCCCACAATGGAATGGAAACGCCTCATTCATAAGGCAAAATGGACTATCGGAGAAAGCTATAACGCTGGTATTGGTCAAGGTTATACTTTAACAACACCGCTTCAATTGGCGGTGATGATTGCTCGATTAGCCTCTGGCAAGGCGATTACGCCAACCCTCTTGGCCGGACAAAATCGAGAATTTGAGATGATAGAAATTAATCCTAAGCACCTAGCGTACATTCATACCGGTCTCGATAAAGCTTCAAACGAAGAGGGAGGGACATCCTTTAGACACCGTATTGCCCAACCTGGGATGGAAATGGCAGGAAAGACCGGAACGACCCAAGTGCGCCGTATCACTGAAAAAGAACGCGCTCTAGGGTTGGTTAATAGCGCTGACCGGCCATGGCACCACCGGGAGCATGCTGTATTTGTGGGGTATGCACCCCTCCATAATCCCCGATTTGCTGCTGCCGTTCTGGCTGAACATGGAGGCAGTGGTGGCCGTGTCGCTGCCCCAGTTGGGCGGGATGTGCTTTTAACTGCTCAGCAAATCTTACGCGAGTAAGCGTTTTCATCTTTATCTTTATCGCCGATCAACCTTCTCTATAAAATTTTTAGATCTACAGGCAGTCAGACTATAGCTTAAGCTTGTTTACGGCTGGTCAATATGATAGTTTTTATTAAAATTATAAGTATTTTTATTATGATTGCATTTCGCTCAGTTCTTTATTTGGTAGGCATGTTATTAAATGCGATGGCAGCAGCCATGGTCATCCCCATGGTTGCTGAGTTATTTGTCTATAAAACTCTGGGATGGGAAGAGTTTTTGTTTGGGTTTTTCCTCACCGGTGCTTTAGGGAGTCTCTTGGCTATGGCAAATAGATCTCCTGGCCGGATAGAACTTAAGGTGCGAGAAGCATTTTTAATGACGGCTTTGTGTTGGATCATCACGCCATTGTTTGCTGCTCTTCCCATTTATTGGTCTGATTTGAACTTAACCTATCTTGATTCGTGGTTTGAGGCGGTCTCTGCGATCACGACGACTGGCTCTACAATTATTCCAGATCTGGGTAAGACCTCAAAGGGGGTACTGCTGTGGCGATCAATTTTGCAATGGTTAGGGGGTACTGGAATTATCTTGATGGCGCTGATTATTCTACCAACTTTACGAATTGGTGGTATGCAACTGTTTCGTAGTGAGTTTTCTGATAAATCTGAAAAGATCCTGCCGCGGGTTTCTCAAATTAGTTCTGCTATTACGACCATCTATGTCTTTTTTACGGTGGCTTGTTTTTTTGCGTTATTTGTGGCGGGTATGCAGCCCTTTGATGCTTTATGCCATGCCATGACAACAGTATCAACTGGGGGATTGTCGACTAAAAATGCCTCTCTTGCTTTTTACGATTCTCTTAGCATTGAAATAATTACGATCTTTTTTATGGTGATGGGGAGTCTTACCTTTGTTCTTTTTATTCGTTTATGGCACGGTAATGCCAGCGCGTTGCTAAAGGACTCACAAGTAAGAGCCTATCTTGGTATATTATTTTGGTTTATTGTAATTGTCTTCTTCTGGACTTGGTCCTTTTTAGGCATGTCGGCCTCAAAAGCTTTACGCGAATCTATTTTTTCTGTTGTGTCTATGTCAACCTCCGCTGGATTTACTACCATTGATTATACCTTATGGGGCTCCTTCCCGTGTGTTCTCCTCTTATTAGTGAGTATTGTGGGTGGATGCACAGGGTCGACAGCAGGGGGTGTCAAGGTATTTCGTCTGCAAGTTCTTGTTAAAGTAACTCAAAGCCACTTACGGCAACTGCGACGGCCCCATGGCGTGTACATTCCGATTTACCAAGGTCAAAAAATTCCTGAAAGCGTTGCAAGCTCAGTTTTAACATTCACAACTCTTTACCTTTTTACAGCTTTTTGTCTCACCTCCTTATTAACCTTATTTGATTTAGGAATGATGGATGCGTTTTCAGCATCGATTGCAGCCTTAAGTAATACAGGGCCCGGGGTAACAAAACTTGTAGGACCGACGGGAAGTCTATCCGTCCTCGATAATGGCGCTAAGCTTTTGCTAATGTTTGGGATGACTCTTGGTCGTCTTGAGCTGCTGACGATATTTGTTCTCTTAATGCCGTCGTTCTGGCGCAGCTAACTATAAAAGATTATTGGAAGCCCTGACGGGCTTCCGGAAAACTTAAATGGACAGTCCACTTTTTTTCCAATCAGCCATAAAGGCATCGAGCCCAATATCCGTCAAATTGTGTTTATAGAGTTGACGGAATACCTTGGGGGGAATTGTGCACACATCAGCGCCCGCCTTGGCCGCCTCAAGCACATGTTGCGGATGGCGGATAGAAGCCGCTAAAATTTCTGTATCAAACATATAGTTATCATAAACGAGTTGAATGTCACGGATCAGCTGCATTCCATCCCAGCCTTGATCATCCAAACGGCCAACAAAGGGAGAAATATAGCGTGCGCCAGCTTTAGCGGCCAGTAGGGCTTGCGGGGCTGAAAAACATAAGGTAACATTCACGGCGATATCGTCTTCCGCTAAGGCATAGCAAGCTTTCAAGCCATCCACAGTCAGGGGTACTTTAATCACGACATTTTCATGGATCCCAGCCAATTTTTTACCCTGTTCAATCATTCCGGCAGCATCTAAGGCAATAACTTCAGCACTGATCGGGCCATCAACGATATCGCAAATTTGGCGGATCAAATCTGTAAACTGAATACCCTGGCTAGCCGCCAAGGATGGATTTGTTGTGACGCCATCAATTAGACCAGTTTCATTTAAGTCGCGGATTTCGTTTATATCCGCTGTATCAATAAATATTTGCATAAAAAATTCTCATTTAGTTAGGGGGGTGAAACTCTAAAATGATTAAGCCACCCCAGAGCATTGATGTCAAACAGGATCTTATGGCAAAATAGGCGCATGACATACCAAACAAATATATTATTGCCCGTTGCTGTTGATACAGCTTTTACTTATACCTCAGACTATGAAGTTCCGTTAGGTTCATTCGTCAGTGTGCCGTTCAGGGGACGTCAAATGATTGGCGTCGCTTGGGAGAATCAGCGTGATTACTTAGGGAAGGCAAAATCAATTAATACTGTCATTAACCTGCCGCCGCTTCCAGCAACCACGTGTGTATTTTTGAAAAAAGTTTCTGATTATACCATGACGCCGTTGGGGAATACATTACGACTCTGTTTTAATCCAGCTTTTGTTGAAGATAAAAAAATACGCAAGCCCTTAGAAATTGGTATACCCGATTTTTCACGCCAAACCGTTATTCTATCATCAGAGCAAGCGGAAGCTGCCGCTGCTATTTCTCAAGCTGTACAGGATCACACCTATAAAACCTTTTTGTTAGATGGCGTGACAGGCTCCGGAAAAACAGAAGTTTACTTAGCCGCCATTCAAACGGCATTGGAACAGGGGCAACAAGCTTTGGTATTGTTACCTGAAATTGCCTTGACCAATCAATGGCTAGATCGATTCCAACGACGCTTTGGCTGTACGCCACTGCAATGGCATTCAACCTTAACGGAATCTCAGCGGCGTCAAACCTGGCAAGCTATTATTAAGGGAGAGGCCAAAGTCATTGTGGGAGCGCGCTCGGCTCTTTTTTTGCCCTATCCTAATTTGGGGATTATCGTCATTGATGAAGAACACGACGGCTCCTTTAAACAGGAAGAACAAATCATTTATAACGCCAGGGATATGGCCGTTTTGCGGGCGCATTGTGAGACTTGTCCTGCTGTTCTAGTTTCCGCAACGCCAGCGTTAGAGACAATCCATAATACCCAAGAAGGACGTTATACTAAATTGGTACTTCACAGTCGGCACGGGGAAGCAAGTCTTCCTCGGATTGAGACCATTGATATGCGCAAGCAGCCGCGTGGCTGGTTATCCCCTCCCTTAGTACAAGCTTTGGAAACAACATTGGCCAAAGGGGAACAAGCTATCTTATTTCTAAATCGACGCGGTTATGCACCGTTAACGTTGTGCCATTGCTGTGGTCATCGATTTAGTTGTCAAAACTGCAGTGCCTGGATGGTGGAACATAAACGGACAGGAAAACTGCATTGTCACCATTGCGGTTTTGAGCAGCAAACGCCCGTTCAATGTCCGGAATGTCATCAGACTGAGACGCTTATTCCTTGCGGTCCTGGCGTTGAGCGAGTTCACGAGGTTGTTGAAAAGCTTTTACCTCAAGCCCGCTGTCGCATCATTACCAGTGACGAAGTGACGTCCTTGACGAAGCTCAACGACTTAGTGGAACAAATTCGTAACCATGAAATTGATATTTTGATTGGGACCCAAATTTTAGCGAAGGGGCATCATTTTCCTATGATCACCCTCGTTGGCGTCGTGGATGCGGATTTAGGCTTAAGTGGGGGAGACTTGCGCTGTGCCGAACGAACCTATCAGTTGCTGCATCAGGTTTCCGGGCGGGCCGGTCGCGAAGAGCGCCCTGGCACCGTGTTGCTGCAAACTTTTCAGCCGGATCACCCTTTAATGCAAGCGATGGTGACTCAAGATCGCAATAGTTTTAATGAATTGGAGTTACAAGAACGTCAAAGTCACGCCATGCCACCATTCGGACGGCTTATTTCTGTGACGCTGGCGGCGACAAACCCGGATCTGGTGGCTCGAACGGCGCGCCATCTAGGTCAAACGGCCCCAAGACATGAGGGAATTGAATTATATGGGCCAACCCCTGCGCCCCTGTCCTTTGTTCGGGGCAAACATCGGTGGCGATTGCTTTTCAAGGCACCTAAAACAATGCCGTTGCAAAGAATTTTACAGCACTGGCTGGTAACTCAAACCATCCCATCGTCTGTTCAGCTTATTGTTGATGTAGACCCTTATAGTTTTGTGTAGGCGTGTAAGGGTTTTCCTGATTTTACTATGATTAGCCCAGCGTTGCTGCCATCAATTTTTCCATCATAGTTTTTGCTTCGATCAGATTAATCTTACCGGTTGGCAGTACGGGAATTTTCTCGATGACAAACACGCGCCGGGGCAACATTAATTCGGGATGACCGGCGGCTTTGAAAGGGCCGATTAATGTCTCTCGTTGGAGGAAGGCTGTGGTGAGCAAGATTAATTGTTCACCTCTGCGTTCATCCGGGGCGGCTAAGACCACATGGCCATAATCGGGATAAATTTTTTGCAAAGCTTCTTCGACCGCCCCCAAAGAAATCATTTCACCGGCGACCTTGGCGAACCGCTTAGCTCGGCCCTTAATAGTAACAAATCCTTGGTCATCCACGGAAACAATGTCGCCGGTATCATACCATCCTAATTGTGGGTCTTCTCCCTCAAAGAAACTGGCAGACGTCGGAACAATATGACCGGATTCTGGATCAAGGTATCCTAACATAATATTTGGACCTTTGATGATCAGACGGCCTGCATCTTCTATGCCCTCAATAGGCCGTAAATGATAACGCATCCCCGTTAAAAATCGACCAACGGTTCCCACTTTATTTAACATGGGTGTATTGATGGCCACAGCAGGAGAGGCTTCGGTTGTTCCGTACCCTTCTCTGATATGAATCCCAAATTTTTCAATCCAAATGCGGCGGGTTTCTTCGCGTAATTTTTCTGCGCCGGCGATTACAAGTCGCATGGAATAAAAGTCATAAGGATGCGCTGAAACCGCATAACGACTTAAAAACGTATCGGTCGCAAAAAAGATCGTGGCATTAATATCATAGGCCATAACGGGAACGATGCGATAATGGAGAGGCGAAGGGTATTGGAAAACGCGGATGCCAGCCGTTAAGGGAGCAATGATGCCGCCGATTAAGCCAAAAGAATGGAAAGTTGGTAAGGCGTTTAAGATCACATCTTGGGTGGTCAAATCAATCATCGTTGTTAGCTGATAGCGGTTGGCATTTAAATTCGTATGACTTAACGCAACAGCTTTGGGTAATCCTTCCGATCCCGATGTAAACAGGATAACAGCAGGATCATTTGCATCAATGGTTTGTTGAGATCGACGGGATGCCAATTCGGGAATAAAACTTGAGATAGCCCCCACTATTTTATTAAGAATGTTAATTTCTGATGCTAAATCCTCAAGATAGAAAATAGTAGCATGGCTTTCCAGTTGTTTCACCGTATTTTCGAGGCGAGCCAATTCAATAAACTTGCGCGACGTTAAAACTAAACGAACGCGGGCTAATTTACAGGAATGAATTAAAATAGTTGCGCCGAGCGAGAAATTAAGCATCGCCGGAACCCGCCCAAAGAGTAGTTGTGAGGTGATGCAGAGCATTGAACCAATGCTGGTAGGTAATAAGACACCAATGCGTTCCTCTTTGATCGTTTTTTTCTCAATCCACCGCCCCAGAATAAAACTGCGCATAATCAACTGGCGATAGGTCAATGGTTGGCGTTGAGTGTCTTCAACAATTTCGCGGTTCATGCCATGAGTTTTGGCGGCATCAAAAATGGATTGAGTTACGGTTTGTTGATACGGTGAAGTATCAAACATCATGCCAACCATAATATCGTAAATTTGATTGGAAATAACGCGTCGCCGTTCTCTCCCTTTCAAGGTTTGATTAACTTCAATATGGCGGGGTGGTAGAATAGTAAGCGAAATCTTGGGGAAGAGCTTACGGTTAATTTTGCCCTGCAACCGGGAAAATAAGGAATACTGGGCCCCTTCAATGCGGATGGGGAGGATTTGCGCGCCCGACCGATCGGCAATCATGCCGGGACCATCGAAGACTTTCATTAAGGCGCCTGTAACCGTGATCCGTCCTTCAGGGAAAATAACGCATTTATGGCCCTGTCGAATAAGCTCAACCAATTTTTTGGTTGCCATGGGATTGGTGGGATCAACGGGTAATAAATTGATGCCCGGGCGAATGATTCGAATCCAGATGCGGTTGATGTATTGGCTCCAGATAGCATAGCTTAATTTTTCAGGGATAAAGGCAAACAGCAGCATCGCATCAATAAAGGAAACGTGATTGGCGATAATGAGAACCCGATTCCCGGCTTTCTTAAAGTTTTCTATACCTTTCACGTCAACACGGAAAAGAATCTTGAGAATGGCCTGCATAATCAATTGCAAAAGGGATTCCGGCACTAAACTTGATAGTTTATGCATCGCAAATAAATTTAAGAGACCAACAATCATAAAAATATGGATAATGGTAATATCCATCGCCATTAAGACCATGGTTGCAATCGATGAAATCATCATGAAAAAGGCATTAATGACATTATTGGCAGCAATAATGCGTGAACATTTTTTAGGGTCAGACTCTGTTTGTAATAAAGCGTAAAGGGGAACAAGACTGATACCGACTGAGGTTGCAATCATCAATAAATCAAAGCAAATTCGCCAACTATAGTTTTTACGTAAAAACTCTACAACACCAATAGCCTGGGTAAAGGGAACTCCAAAACTGACGTACACGAGATCGAGAATAAATAAGGTTGTTGCAATGGCGCCCCAGGGAATAATGCGAGCATCAATTTGACTTCCCATGACTCGATTGCTGAGGTATGACCCGAGCCCAATTCCGCCGGCAAATAAAAATAAAAAGAAGTTGGCCACGCTTGGATTGGCACCTAATACAACTTTGCCATAAAAGGCAATTTGAGTCAGCATGGTAACCCCAATGACCCAGAACCAGGAAATTCCCATAATACTTAAGAATATAGAGCGATCTTGAGAGGCTTCTTTGACCAGGTTAAGGGTTTCCTCTGCAATATTTTTATTAATGACGATCTGAGGGTCGGCGGGTTCAATGGCTGGCAATTTCAAGGAAATATAAAACGAAGCACAAACAGATAGGACCATCACAATTCCCAGCATGGTAAATCCGCCGGACTCCACATACACTAAAAAATTGCCTAATGATGTTCCTGCTAAAATTGCTAAGAAAGTACTTCCTTCCACAAGGGCATTCGCGTTAACGATTTTATCCTTTTTTAGAATGCTCGGGATCATACTGTATTTAATGGGACCAAAAAATGTCGACTGAGTCAGCGTTAGAAATAATGTCAGTAATAAAATTGGAAAAGACTGAATCACCAATCCATAGAGAGCGATCGTAACGATCCCAACTTCACAGGCTTTTAAAAGCCGCGTGACATACGACTTATCGTATTTATCGGCGAGTTGACCGGCCAGGCTGGAAAATAAGAAAAATGGGCTAATAGCAATACCGCTAATCAATGGGATTAATATGGCTTGGTTATAGCCTAATTTCACCCCAAACCCATAAGTCACCATAATGATTAAGGCTTGGCGGAAGAGATTGTCATGAAATGCCCCTAAGAGTTGGATCCAGAATAAGGGACCAAATTTTTTGTCACCGATCAGATTAAAAAAATTATTATTCATATTTTTCTCATATTTATCCAAAATATTACTAAACATTACACTGTTTTTTTGAAAAAGAAATCTCCCTTATTATGGCTTTCCTTTAAAAAAAACTAACCGTAAAAGTTCGGAAGGTTTCTTGATTGACTAGCAGCGTAAGAGAGAACACGACGATCCTAAAGCCAACAAATATGTGATCAAAAAAGCCGCTGGTTAAGATAGATTTAAGAGAGCTTCTACTTTTTTGATCACCGTATTGGGCTCTAGATCGGCCAGATTCTCTGCTTGTAACCAATTGATATGAGGCTCAGGGGTAAGGGCAAAGGTTGGATCCGTTTTACCAGAAAATAGAATGAGCACAGGCGCTAAACTGGCCGAGGCTAAATGCATAGGACCTGTGTCATTGCCAACGGCGATACAGGCATTTTTAGAAATTGTGATCAATTCTGGAAAGCTTGTTTGTCCTGTTAAATTGATAGCTTGCGGACATATTTCTTGAATCAAGCGATTATCTTCCCCCGGCCCACCGATGATAACAGGTGTAATGGTATGAGTGACTAAATATTGACATAGAGCTGCATAATGGGATTGTGGCCATTTTTTGGCTCCATTGAACGTATTTGACGCCCCTGGCACAATCACGGCGTACTTAGACGGTAAGTTAATTTTGAGAGGGGAGCCTACATAACGCAAGTCTTGTTTTTCTAAACGGATGCCAAAGACGGCAAGGAGAGCTTGATGACGGTTAAAGGTGTTAATCCGTATTTTAGGCTCGCAGAACCGGACGGTCCCTTTGGTGGCTGAGCCCACCCATTCACTCCCACTTTTTCTGCCGCCAATCATCCTGAAAATAAAGTTGGTGCGTTGGCTCATTTGCAAATCATAAACGCGGTCAAAGTCTGATTTTAAAAATTGTTGCCGGAAGTCTAATAATTCTTTGATTTCATAAACTTTCATGCGTCTGTAGATTAAAACGTCGTCAAATAGATTTGATGCTTTCATCAATTCTACATAAGGCGCCGTGGTCATGATCGTTATATGAGCATCAGGATGATGCTGGCGAATGGCTTGAAATGCCGGAAAAGTTTGGATGATGTCGCCTAAGGCGCTAAGGCGAATAACGAGTATTTTTTTTATCGGACAATGGATCATTTCTTATTCAGGCAACGAGATGTTTTTATACTAGATTTTTGAACTGGTTAAACGGTTGCGTCAACCAAATTTATATATGTATGGTAAAATTAAAAAGGAATGATTATTATACAAGATAACCAATAAGC
Organism: Candidatus Paracaedibacter acanthamoebae; assembly: GCF_000742835.1. Classification (GTDB taxonomy): domain Bacteria; phylum Pseudomonadota; class Alphaproteobacteria; order Paracaedibacterales; family Paracaedibacteraceae; genus Paracaedibacter; species Paracaedibacter acanthamoebae. The sequence goes on from NZ_CP008941.1 coordinate 2,432,447, forward strand.
TACCATGGATACAGACTAACAATGATTAAAACTGCCCTGACTCAAGAATTACAAAAAAGTGTCGATCTTTTTAAGACGCTTCTCAATGATAACCGGACGGACGAGCAAGTGACAGTAATTGTTGAAGTGATTATTGATGCCTTGCAAAAAGGCAAAAAGATTTTGTTTTGCGGTAATGGTGGTAGTGCCGCGGATGCGCAGCATTTGGCGGCTGAATTCGTTAGCCGATTTTCTTTCGATCGTCCTGCCTTAAAGGCAATTGCTTTGACAGTTGATACCTCGGCCCTGACAGCGATCGCCAATGATTATAGCTATGATTATGTGTTTGCCCGTCAGGTCGAAGCTTTGGCCAATCCAGGCGATGTTGTTGTTGGTATTTCAACTTCGGGGAAAAGTAAAAATGTTTTAGCTGCTCTTAAAACGGCCAAAGAAAAACAAGCTATTACTATTGGGTTCCTGGGACAAGATGGATGTGATATCGGCCAAATGGTGGATCACCAGCTCAATATTCCTTCCAAGGAAACGCCTAAAATTCAAGAAGGTCATATTACAATTGGCCATATCGTCTGTGCAATTGTTGAGCGTCAATTATTCAGTTTATTACACGCAGAACATCATATGCATGTCGCCTAGGAGATCATATGCCCCTGAGTTTTCTTGATTTCGACCATTTAGAACAAGCACGCAATAAGCGTATCCTATGCTTAGGCGATTGTATGCTGGACAAATTTGTGTACGGTAATGTGGGGCGAATTTCCCCGGAAGCCCCTATCCCCGTTTTTCAAGAAACACGGGAGACGACTATGCTTGGGGGAGCAGCTAACGTTACAGCAAATATCAGTGCGTATGGAGGGAATGTCGACTTTATTAGCATTATTGGGGATGATGAAGAAGGGGAAATAATACGCAAGCTCTTACAAAATCAGCCCTCTGTCAGGCCTTATCTGATCCGCGAGCAATCAAGGCCGACAACTGCAAAAACTCGCTATGTTAGCAATGGCCAGCATCTTTTACGCGTTGATAAAGAGATATGTGCTGACCCCCTCGCAGAAACCCAACGCACCATACAATTGACTTTTAATGATCTTATAGACCAGTGTGATATTGTCCTGCTTTCTGATTACAGGAAGGGCTTTTTCACGCCTTCTTTAACCCAACAGCTTATTCAAACGGCTCGCACTCATCAAAAAATAGTCATTATTGACCCTAAAGGAACCGATTATCAGAAATATGCAGGGGCATCTATCCTGACCCCTAATCGATCTGAATTAAAGGCTGCTACCGGATTACCCGTGGCAACGGATGCGGATATAGAAGCGGCGGCGCGCCATTTGATTCAAGTCTATGGAATAGAAACTATTCTGGTAACACGGAGTGAAGAGGGGATGAGTCTGATTACGGCGGCCGAGGCATACCATGTCGCAACACAGGCTCAGGAAGTTTATGATGTATCGGGTGCCGGCGACACATCCATTGCAACGTTGGCTCTCGCCTTAGGGTGTGGTATTGAGATCAAACATGCGTGTGAAATAGCCAACGCGGCTGCTGGCATTGCTGTTAGCAAATCTGGAACAGCTGTGGTTTATCTTGATGAGCTCAAGCGTGCTCTTTTACGCAAATATGGATCGCATCATCCAGAAAAATTATCGACGTTAATGGCCGCTCAAAAGCTGGTGCATAGCTGGAAAGCTGCTGGGAGAAAAATCGGATTTACGAATGGATGTTTTGATTTAATTCACCCCGGTCATGTAACCCTTTTGAAAAAAGCTAAACAATTATGTGATGTTTTAATTGTCGGTTTAAATAGCGATAATTCTGTTAAACACCTTAAAGGTGAGCAGCGCCCCATTCAGCACGAAGAAGCGCGAGCAGCCGTCTTATCTGCTATCGGGGATACAGATTTAATCATTATATTTGATGAACTCACTCCTTTAAAGGTGATTGAAACCTTGCAGCCAGATGTTCTTATTAAGGGGAGTGACTATACAATTGATCAAGTGGTGGGAGCTGATGTGGTTCAGGCGAACGGTGGCAAAGTTGCCCTTGTTGATCTAGTGCCCAATTTCAGCACCACCAATATTGTTAAGAAATTAGCTAGTTGAATGTCCCAAAACAAGGCTCTTATTTTAGATCGAGATGGCGTCATTAATCATGATTATGGCTATGTTTCGGCGCCAGAGCAGTTCCATTTTATCGATGGCATCTTTGATCTGTGTCAGGTGGCCTTAGCCAGAGGTTATCTAATTATCGTTATAACCAACCAATCTGGCATTGCTCGAGGTTATTATTCCATAGAGGATTTTGAGAGATTAAATGAATGGATGATCGCACAATTTGAAATTCATTCTATTCCAATTAGTCATGTTCATTTCTGCCCCCACCATCCCGACAGTAATCTGCCAGAGTTCGCCAAGAGTTGCGATTGCCGTAAACCAAAGGCGGGTTTATTTCATCAGGCCGCCACAGATTATAATTTAGATTTGACTCAATCCATTGCCGTTGGTGATAAAGTACGTGATATGGTTGCAGCTCAAACAGCCGGAGTCGGGACAAGGATTCTTTTATCATCTCTGCCCTGTGATGCGGCTCAGTATATGGTCCAATCCCACACAGAAATCATTGACCTTCTTAAGGGACAAGAGTAAGACAAAAACCTCTCTCTGGCTTGATCCCTAATCTAGTTGAGGATAGGCTCGGGGTCTCGAGCTCTCATGAACATCGTTTGTAATCTTGAGTTCCCGGCTTTTCGCATTGCTACGGCTGGGAAAGGGGACGGAGAGAAGAAAATTTTTTCCGGGCAACCGAAGGACGACCCGGAAACTCGATATCACCTGAGTAATCCTTCTATCAGCGCAAGATGCCGGCGCTTTATATTGCGCCGGTGGCGAAAAGCTGATTTTACAAGAGAAAGCTCACAGTGATCCATGATTAATAAATGTACCGGGGGAGATAAAATTAGTTAGCTTCTAAGACTGCTGCTAGGCTTTTTTGTCCGCTGCCTCGCGGGAGGGGCTTTTGTTGATTAGCAGCAGGTGCCCATCCTGATAGACACAGAATATCCAAATCCAATTTAATGCCAGTTTTTTTTGACAAATAAGTTTCAACTTCTGATAAGAATTTCTTTCCTGATAGACCTTTAAATCCGTCATACATGGAATTGGATAACTGAAGCTGTTTAAGTTGATGGAGAAGGGAGGAAGGATTATTATCCTCTAATTCAAACGGTTCATGATCTAAAACAGGAATGGCAAAGCCAGCGCGTTGCAGTAAGGCCGCCGCATCTTGAAGTGAAATCATGGGAGCCACACGCGGCGAGCATCCGCCGCGGGTTAGAAGTTCAGCTTGTTGGGCTGCAGCCCGCAGCTGCCATAAGGAATTCCCTCCTAAAAACACGCCAAGAAATAATCCATCGGGTTTGAGGCAATAATTGATTTGCTTAAGAATACCGGGGATATCGTTCGCGTGATGGAGATCCATGTAACTAATAATTAAATCAAAAGCAGATTCTTTAAAAGGAAGATGTTCGGATAAGGCGTCCACAGAAGTGCCAATTTTGATCACACAACAATCTTGGGGGGACGGCTGATACTCAAACTCCCCGATAATAAGAACAGATTTAAATTGACGTAAGACATAGCTTAATCTTTCATGAATCATATCATGCAAAAAACGATGCAAGGGGTGAGATAGCCTCACCCTTGTTCGTTGAGCGCGAATCCGTTGGAGATGACGATTAAAAATAGGATTCATCTCAGGTATAGCCAGCTAATCACTTACGACAGGAATAACTTTACGGTTATTGGGTGAAATTGCCATATAAACAAGCGGCAAGACAAACAACGTAAAGGCTGTTCCAAAGGTCATACCGCCGACGATGACAAACCCAATCTGCCGGATGCTTTCAGAACCAGCGCCTGTGGCAATAGCCAACGGAACGGCTCCTAAGACCATGGCAAAGGTTGTCATTAAGATAGGCCGTAAACGCATTTGGCAAGCATCAATGACGGCTTCTAATTTTTCTTTACCCTCATCCCGGGATTTATTAGAAAAGTCGACAATTAAAATACCGTGTTTGGTAATCAATCCTATCAAGGTGACCAATCCAATCTGACTGTAAACGTTTAAGGTTCCGTCTTTGACAAGAGCTAAGGTGATCAATCCTCCAGCAATCGACAAGGGAACGGATAGAATGATGATAAAGGGGTCAACCCAACTTTCGAATTGAGCTGCCAGAACTAAATAAATAAAGGCTAAAGCTAACCCTACGATCAACAGAATATTTTGAGATTCCTCAATATACTTGCGCGTTTCACCTGTAAATTCAAGTCGAACATCTTTGGGGAGCTGTTCTTTGCGAATATTTTGCACAAGGCTAATGCCGTCTGACAAGCCAGTGCCGCGCGTTAGAACGGAGGTCATGCTGATAGCACGATATTTATTGTAACGATAAATTTCCGATGACCCAGCTGCAGAATTAACTTCCACCAATTCTGCAATAGGAACAAGAGTGCCTTTCTTGTCATTGGCTTTCATAAAGAGGTTTGTAATATCATTGGGTGTTTGACGGGCTTCATCCATAACTTCGACCATAACGTCATAGAGACGGTTCTCCCGTTTAAAAGTACCGGCTTTGCGTCCGCGAACCAGAGCATCTACCGTGTCGGCAATGGCGCCGGGATCCACTCCTAGGGTAGAGGCTTTATTGCGACGAATGGTCAATTTATACTCTTCTGTATCGGGACGTGCATTGCTAAGAATATTTTGAACGAGGTCAACATTGCTATAGAGATTATCTTTCATTGCTTCAGAATAACCTTTGATTTCTTTGATCGATTTATTGGCAGCAATGACAAACTGTACAGTATTGTTACTTTCAGCGGCCCCCCCCATGCTTCCAAATTTAACGGAAACACCGGGAATGATTTCTAATCTTTTGCGAATGTCGGCCACAACATCTTGGGTCGTACGAGTCCGACTGCGCTCTAATTCAATAACAATGTCATAGGTTGGATTTTTAATGTTCACAACGCGACGGATAACTTCTGGGACGTGAGCCAGAATATCGTCTATTTGTTTGACGTACTTGTCTGTAAATTCAAGCGTTGATGAGGGGCTCGATTGACCATCAATATAAATTTTACCTTGATCTTCATAAGGGAAAAATTCCCTGGTTAGCCCAAAAAATGCAGCAACACCGAGAGCACAAAAAACAGCTGTGACAATCAAAATATTCTGAGGTTTATTCAGAACTTGGGAAATCTGTTTTTTATAGGCAAGTTCAGCTTTATCCAGCCAAATATCACTGCGGAACTTATCTTTAAAGATCGCCCACCATTGAGGCTGCTTGCTGCCAAAGATTCCTTCGCCATGTCCTAGAAGGCGAGAACACATCATGGGCGATAGGGTTAAAGCAGCAAAACCAGAAATAATAACCGAAACCGCTAAGGTAATAGCGTATTCTGTAAAGGTTTTTCCAATGGTACCGCTAATAAGGGCGAACGGTGTATAAACCGCAGCCAGCGTCAGTGTCATAGCAATAACAGCAAAGGTAATTTCACGCATTCCTTTGACAGCTGCGGAAAATGGATTGTCCCCTTCTTCAATTCGTCGGTAAATATTTTCTAAGACCACAATAGCGTCGTCCACAACCAATCCAATAGCCAAAACCATGGCCATCAAAGTAAGGGTATTGATAGAAAACCCAAGCAAATACATGACAAAGAAGGTTGAAATTAAGGATACCGGAATTGTCACTAAAGGAATAATAGAGGCACGGGCTGATCGCAAAAAGGCAAAAACTACCAAAGTGACGAAAATAAAGGCTTCAAACAGAGTTTGCTGAATACGGCGAAGAGCGTCTTCAATAAAGCGAGCTGTATCTGAGCCAATCCTCAATGTCATGTCTTCTGGTAATCGATCCTGAATTTTAGGCAATTCAGCGCGAAGTTTGCGTGCCACCTCAACAGGATTGGCTGTCGATTGCTTATAAATACCAATACTGACCCCTAACTTTCCATTAAAATAGGTTTTAGTCTTTGTATCCATGGTGCTCATTTCTGCGGTACCAATGTCTCCCAACAAAATTAAGGTACCCTCTTTATTAGCAATCGGCAGACGCGCAAATTCTTCTGGCGTTTCTGAACCCGCCACAGTCGTAACCAAAAACTCACGGTCTTTACTGACCAGTTTTCCTGCTGGTTTTTCAATATTTTGTTGTCGGATAGCTTGAATGACTTCGGTAACGGTAATGCCATACCCTGACATTTTGACAGGATCGAGCTTCAATCGCATCTTGAATAGACCACCTCCAACAACTTCCACGTTGGATACGCCGTCAATTGATTCAAGTTCTTTTTCAATTTCATTTTTAGCGTAATCCTGTAATTCACTGGGTTCTGTTTTATCACTAGTCAAAGCGATGGTCATAACAGGACGATCGTCGGTTTTTGACTTGGTTAACGTTGGATCTTCCATTTCATGCGGCAACTGATTTCGAATCTTTGATAACCGATCACGGACATCACTGATCGCATCATCCACACGGCGATTAGGCGCAAATTCTATAGAAATTTTTGATGTTTCAGGGGAACTGGTAGATTCAAAATGTTGAATGCCTTCAATACCTGAAATTGCCTCTTCAATAACCCGCGTGACTTGGGCTTCGACCACTTCAGGTGCTGCCCCATTTAAATGAGATTCGATCGTGATATACGGATAGTCGACTGTTGGTTTGTGTTGTAAGGGGAGGCGAGAATATCCAACCACGCCCAACAAGATTAAAATGAACGTCATGACCCATGAGAATACAGGCCGTTTAATACATACTTCTGATAAACTCATGGATTTGCCCTCTAGTCTTTTTTGGGTTCAGGCTGTGCTGCGTCAGCCTTTGGCGTCTCGGTTGCCTTTTGATCGTCTACGTCTGAGGCTTTAGCCTTAGGGGGGGATTCTTTATTAGTCGTGTCCGACTGTGCTTGAGGGGTAATTTTTTCTTTGTCAGACTTGGTGGCCAAAGCTTTCAATAAATCTTCTGGTTTTGGTCCTTGAGAGGTAACGGTTTTGCCCGAATAAAGTTTAACCTGGCCGGCTGTTACCACATTCAACCCTTCCCGCAGATTGCTAATGATTTCCACCATAGCATTCTCTCGGGTTCCTGTAACAACAGGAACAAGTTGAGCGCGGCCCTCATGGACAACATAAATCAATTCACGGTTACCATCACGAACAAGGGCTGATTCAGGCACGAGCAGCGCATCAGGCTTTTCTCCGATAATCAAGCTAACATTGGCGTACAACCCAGAGCGAAGTTTGTTGTCATCATTAGGAATGGTGGCGCGGACAGCGATCGAATGGCTGACAGGATCAACGCTAGAATCAATGGCTTCAACAGTTGCAATAAATTTTTCCTCCGGGAATCCATCTAACTTAATTTCTGCCAATTGTCCAACGGCGATATCATGTAAATGCTTTTCTGGAATTTTAAAGTCCGCATAAATCGGGGTTGTGTCCACAAGTTTAACCAGGTCTTGGGCAGTTTGAACAAAGGAGCCGGGATCGATATCAATAAAGCCAATAATGCCGTCAAATGGTGCATTGATGGTGGCTTTATCCAACGTGGCTTGAGCCTTATCTAACCTAGCCTTCGCAGCCTCAAAGCCCGCTTTGGCTTCATCGTATTTTTTAACACTTTCAATGCGTGCTAACTGCAATTTCGTCATGCGATCAAAATCCGCTTGACGCAAGGTTAGTTCTGCCTGAGCAGATTCCACCTCAGCTCTAAGATCGGCATCTTCAAACATAATTAAGGCATCACCTTTTTGAACTTCCTCCCCTTCTTTAAAGCGGATTTCATTAATACGACCGGCCATTTCTGAACGCAAGGTAACTTCGGCATTGGCGTGCAACAACCCCACGGTGTTGATACGTTTTGTAATGTTTCCGCGAGCCAAGCGAGCCATCTCAACAACGGCCGGCTGAGTTTGTTGGCGTAGGGCAGCCATATCTTCGCCTAAATAACTGCGACAGGCATCTTTAATATAGGGGCTGACCAAAGGCGATGTTATTTTTCCAATAACCCATAATCCTAAGGCGCCTGCAACAATTCCACCGACAATAAAAGGGGCCTTATCGTTTGTAAAATGATCAAAGAAGGGTGGTTTTTTCATTGGTCTGCCATTAGGTAAAAGTTGAGAGTTTTCATTTTTAGTGTAAGGCCTTTAAATTAATAAATCTTTAAAAGCTAGTAAAACAACTATTTTTGCTTGAATTATACCATATGTAAATAGGCTTGGCTAATTATATTTCTGAACCGTTAAGTTTGAATTTTCTGGGTTTTTTAATCGGTTTACCGGTGTCATAGGTGGTAATTTCAGCGACCACCCCATTGGGGTAGTACTTCACGGTATCCCCATGAAGATTGTTGTCTTTATATTTTTCATGAATAGCAATAAAACCTGAATCGGCAAAATAGCTGTAAGCGTCTCCTTGCAACAAATCTTGACCATAGGTTAATTTTTTAATTAAGACCCCCGTGGGGGCAAAAGTCTTCATCTCTCCCTGCCGTTTACCGGATTTCATGGTAATAAGGGTGTTAATATCCTTTCCGTTTGGAAAATAGATTTTTGTTTCTCCTTCCTGCAGCCCATTCACATAGGATATTTCTGCTATAAGAATGCCCTTTTTATAAATTTTTCCAGGACCATTGAGAGCCCCCAGCTTGTAAGTCATTTCTATGTCACGATGACCATCTTCATCCCAGTGTTTATAGGGGCCATCTAAAATACCTTGGTTGAAGTTGAGTTCTTTTTCTATTTTCCCATTTTTATAAAATTTTTGGGTAAGGCCATGATAAATACTATCTTTAAAGGTGGCTTTTTCAATAACTACACCTTCTTTATTTTTGGTTTCAATAACACCATTTTTTTTTGTTTTTTCGTCCTGTGGAAGAGGAGCTGTTGCTTTTTCGTCTGATGGTTGAGAAGATCCTGTCATTTTATATATCCTTATAAAGGGCGTTAATTAATTTGCACGACACTGCCTTTAATTTGAGTCATCATGCCACCTTCAAGTTTAGCTTCTCCCCCCTTCAGTTGGATGCTTGCCCCTCCATTAAAGGTACCGCCCATTTTCCCCGTAAGTATAACTTCGGTGCCTGAGGCTTCGACATTGCCACCCGCAGAAATTGAGGATTTTCCTACAGATTCCAGGTTAATGTCGCCATCGGCTGTGACTTTAAAATCGCCGCCCACTTTAAGGCTTAGATCTTCGGTTGTTTTAATAGAAAGCGCGCCTCCGACAGTAATCGTTAAATTGCCGCTCACCTTCAGTTCATAATCACCACCAACTTTATGGCTAAAATTTGCAGAATTTTTATGAGTTTCATCATCGCTAACGGTAATGGCTCTTGTGCCTTTTATCGTGACCGCCTCATTACCCTGAGCGAGTTTAATCTCCATATTGCCTTTGCTTAACGTGATGGATTTATCCCCCTTGGTCAGCGTTGTTGTCATATTGCCTTTGGCAATCTCAATGCTATTATCGCCTTTGGTGAGGGTTAAAGTGTGATTTCCTTGACCCGATCCCGCACCTTTTAATTCAACTAGACGACTTCCTTTTTCTAGAGTAAGTGTGTCATTGCCTCCATTTTTCATCTTTTTGCCATCCTTAGCATGGAGTGTGACGGTTCTGTCACCGCACATGATATCTGTTGTGTCATTTTCATCATTAATAATTAAGGTGCGGTTATCTTCAACAACGGTGTTCATATCCTTTTGGGCATGGATAAAAATTTCTTCGGAATCCTTTTTATCTTCAAATCTGATTTCATTAAATCCATCACCATCTTTGCTTGTATTGGATTTAATCGTACTTTTGGTTGGCTCATCCTTGGCATAGGGAGGTATATTATCACTATTGTAGACACATCCTGTCACTAAGGGGCGATCTGGATCTCCTTCTAAGAAGGTGACCACAACTTCCATACCGATGCGGGGTGTCCATAAGCCGCCCCAGCCACTGCTGGCCCATAATTGAGCTACGCGAATCCAGCAAGAGCTTTTTTCATCATCGCTTCCTTTTTGATCCCAGTAAAATTTGACTTTAATACGGCCGTATTCATCACACCAAATCTCTTCTCCTGCTTTGCCGGTTACCTTAGCGGTTTGAGTTGAGGCGATGGTTGGTTTTGGCGTGAGAAGAGGGGGTCGAAACGGAATCATTGATGGAAAGGCTTCAAAGGTATTGGTGTAAATTGGCTGACCGGGTTCCGGCACCATATTGATTTCGTGAACCACTTTATAAACAATAAAATCAGAATTCAGGCTGTCGCGCGGATGGTCTGTCACGGTAAAGCTTTGCATGGGCGTTAAAAGAGGTGCGGTGGAGGTCCCCGAAATCATTTCTTTACGCCACTCAAGTTCTTGAATGCGGTGGGTTGCCAAATCGTCGCCCACTTCGCCCACTTTATAATAGCCGGGGTAACGGTAGACGGTCAGGCCTTTGCCCGTGCCATCTGCTGTATTGTAAAGTTTGGTTGAGGCTGTTTCAAAATTATAGTCAGCAGTTTGAAATTTTTTTGAAACTACCTGCCGGGCATAGGTCAAGCTTTGAATTTGATCAAAATAAGGTTCTTTTGCTGTGGCAGGTGTCATCGGTAGTGTGCTGTAAGCGGTATGTGTAGATGAGGAATCATCGCATAACATCATTTTCTCGCCATTAGAACCGTGATCAAAATAATAGAAAATGCCTTCTTCTTCCATAAGTCGTGAGACAAAAGCAAAGTAACTTTCGCGGTATTGGACACAGTATTCACGGCTTGCTTGACCACACGTTGAGGTATTGTCTTGCTTTTTCGTAACACCGTTGTCTGTCAGCACCGACTTAATAATATCCATAGCGGATTTTTCTTGAAAAATTTGATGATCTTGACTGAATTTCAGGAGCCAAACTTTGGGATAAAGTTTTGCTGTATAGCGTGTTAGTTCAATAGCATTTCCTGCTTTATCGGTATCAATGGTAAATCCTTGGGCAAACTCGCCGACCGTCCCTGCAAAATAGCGGGTTTCATTTTGGTACTTAAACGTTATTAGAATTTCCTGACCAATAATGTCATCAAACGAAATATCATGCTTGAATGAGTGCATATCAAGCTCAATGACAAAGGGCGCTGAAATAGATTCTACCATTCGCAACCGATCAAGGATTAAAATATTCGACCCAAGAGGGGATGCTAATGTTAGGCTTAAATCCGACTGTTCTCTATACATAATTTTCCCCTTTTATTGTTGCTTCTTATTTTCCCTCGAAAAAAAATTAGGCTCAACACTTATGTTTATAATTTACCTAAAATTGTGTGTTTTTAGTGGCACAGGTGCTTTAAATTAAATTAAATTAAAATTAATTTTTATTGTAAGTGGTGGGGAAAATTTTTTAAATTATGTATGTAAAACGATGCTTTGAGGAAGTGAGTTCTGTCAAAGCGAGGGAATAAAAGAGGAGTTTTAAAATGAAAAAGTTTGCATTGACACTTATTACTGCAACAGCTATCTCTGGCGCTCAAGCCGAAATCGGATCAGGTCTATATATCGGCGTTAATGGTGCTCTGAATGCCTTTAATGCAGATGCAAAAATTACTGATCTAACTGATAATTCAGTTCAAAAAGTCGATATGGGTCGCCACCGTGCAGGGACAGGGGTGTACACTGGTTATGGTATCTCTTCTGGCTGCCTATATTATGCTTTTGAAATTGGATATCAATTTGTAAACGCAAACTTCCGTTTCATGTCTACAGATCCTTTAATTACAGGCAAACTTCAACATCGTCACCAATTTAATTTTGCAGTGCGCGGTGGCTTCAAATTTACGCCATCAACTGTTGCTTATGTGCGCTTAGGTGGAAACTGGGGTCAATACAAACTTAAGACTAACAGAGCTTTGATGAATGATAACAAGTCTCGCGTCAGTTTTGCTCCAGCAATTGGTGCTGAGACCTCTTTGGGCCGTAATTGGGTGGGCCGCATTGAATGCATGTTTGAGACTGCTCGTACTTTCAAACGGACAGTTCCTGGTGCTGTAAAGATGGAATTTGACAACGTTTACACCTCTTCTACAAAATTGGGTGTCGCTTATAAGTTCTAACTTTAAGCCCCTTACAGTTAAAAACCCTCCGTAACAGGAGGGTTTTTTTATTGTAGTTATCAGGAGCGATAAATTTATAAAGTAGCCGCTAAAAGTTCTGGGTGGTAGGATAAGGCATTTTCTTGTTTTAAGATGCTTGTAATCCACGGAAGGTTGTAAGGAATGGAAGCCCAGTTATTATAAAATGACTGGCCTGGTATATATTGCTTTGTTTTATCATCATAAGCTGGCTTTTTCTCTATATGAGTTGCAATTCCGAGGAGATGATATTTATCTTGATGAGATATTAATAGAGGACTCCCGCTATCACCAGGTGTAAATGGTCCTTGAAGCCCTGTAGGAGCAGATTTTTTTGGTTTAAATAATGTGGGAAGAGGGGTCCAATAGGGGGAACTCTGTTTGATAGGATAGGGTTGATAGTCATGGTGAACATGAAATTCCTCTCTAAAGTTGAAAGTGTCGGAATTATATGTAATTTGCGGCGTTGTTACGTGACGCGCATCGATAACAATCTCATCCTCCCTTGAATGGTGTATTTTACCTGTTGAGATACACACAATATCTTGTTTTTTTTGAGAAATAGAAGTTTCTGTAATGGAGTAGAAAGGCATAAAATTTTCAAAAGGTATTGGGGTTGCCAATTTTATAATGGCTATATCTTTTTCTTTATTAAAATCACGAGAATCAGAGGAACTAAAACCCGGGCAAATATAAAAATTTTTAATGCTACTGCTATGTATTGTACGATCAATATAAAAAATAGCTCGCGTTTTTTCTCCATTTTCCCGAACCCAATTGTGGAACCCATGAGCACAGGATATAACAATATCGGGGGTAATCGCAGTTATTGTATGGCGATTGAGTGTTTCTGTATGACCTCGCTCAAAAGCCCAAAGCTGTCCGGCTATCTCAGCATAAGGCTCGTTCTCGCCCCGCCATATTGATTCTTCTATGGGCATTCTCTTATAAAACCGTCCGTCGTGTAAGTAGCCATAATCTTTGGACTCTTTGAAAACAACCGCAAGAGTAGGTACTATCAGCATATAGAATGCCAGACAACATTGGTATTTTTTGATTTGCATTTTCCCTCTCTATACTATTTAAATACCCTGACAGGTATCATTTTTAAGTTATAGTTACTATTATTTAGCGTCACAATGCTAGAGTAAAATTTAAAGAAAATAGTGGGGAATTATATAAAATTTTTTCCGCTTTTTGCTGATGGAGATTGTAAGCTTTAATGACCTTCCTGGCTGATGGAAAAGGAGAAGGTAGGCTTAGGGAAAGGGATAGTTAAAGAGCTCTCTTACATTTGGGATTGCGCGAACCTCTATGATCGCTTCCCTAAATTCTTTTTCTCTTTCTGACGTGTGTTGGTTATATGCCCACATGGAATTATCTTTGTCTTGAAACCATGGCGGTGATAAAGCTTCTACAACAGAGACAACTTGTTCAGGCTGAATTGTATCCCCCTTAAAATCGTATCGATGCTGGGAAATATCAACACTTTTAATAGCCGTGCTTAAGAAGTTATCAAATAAATCTGGATGTATATACTGAATTATACCAGTGCTTATAATACCTTTGTTTAACAATCCATCCAATAAATTATTTAAAGAGTTATCGTGAATATTTCCTAATTTTTCTTAATAGGGGGTAAAAAAATGTCAATGGCTTATACTGTCCCGATGTTGAAAAGCTGTTGGCGGAATAACGGGGATGGGAGAGGACCTTAAAAGGGGAGAAGGAAGGGACGCTTCCCCCTTAGAAGCGACAGTTTTAATCTTCAGCAGCCGCCGCTAGTTTGACAGCTTGATCTTCAGCGCTTAAAACATCGATAATCTCATCCAGGCATTCCCCCTCCATGATCAAATCAATTTTATACAAGGTAACATTAACACGATGGTCGGTTACCCGTCCTTGAGGGAAATTATAGGTGCGGATGCGTTCTGAACGATCACCCGAGCCGATTTGGCTCCGTCGATCAGCTGATCGTTCCAATTCTTTGCGAAGTCTTTCTTGCTCATAAATGCGGGAGCGGAGAACTTTCATAGCTTTGGCCCGGTTTTTATGCTGAGACCTTTCATCTTGTTGTGTTACAACAATGCCAGTAGGAATGTGGGTAATTCGCACGGCACTGTCGGTCGTGTTAACATGTTGACCGCCAGCCCCAGAAGCCCGATAGACGTCAATTTGAAGGTCTTTTTCATCAATATGGATATCGACCTCTTCTGCTTCAGGTAGTACAGCAACGGTGGCCGCTGAGGTGTGAATTCGGCCGCTGGCTTCCGTTTCAGGGACTCGTTGCACCCGATGGACTCCTGACTCAAACTTCAACCGAGAGAAGACGCCTTTCCCACTAATTGAGGCACTCGCTTCTTTAATGGCGCCTAAGCCTGTTTCATTTAAGCTTAGAACTTCAAATTTCCAACCCAGATTAGCGGCAAAGCGTTGATACATCCGAAAAAGGTCAGAGGCAAACAAGCCCGCTTCCTCCCCGCCAGTGCCAGCGCGAACTTCCAGAATAGCGTTTCGTTCGTCATCCACATCCTTGGGCAGTAACAAAATTTTAATTTGATATTCCTGTTGAGGGAGTTTCTCTTTTAGCTCTTCCAATTCTAGTTTGGCCAGGTCTCGCATCTCAGTGTCAGTATTTTTATCGGCAAGAAGAGCTTGAAGGTCCTGGATTTCCCGTTCTGTTTTACGAGCTTCTTCAATGGCATCGACCACAGGCGTCATGTCAGAATATTCCTTCGACAATCGACCGAATTCTTTGGGGTCGGATATCGTTGCTGCCGCCAGTGTATTGCGAAGCTCGTGATGTCGAGCGAGTACTTTATCAAGTTTTGCTGCTAAAGACACAATAGATCCTATGTATTATTTTAGTTGCTAAGATACTCAAAAACTTCTGAAATAGCGACTGTTTTCTGATCACCAGAATCTAAGTTCTTAATGATCGCTTGCTGGTTGGCCAGTTCATCATCGCCAATCATTACGGCAACTTGAGCATTAATCTTGTTGGCGCGCTTTAGACGTTTGCCTACATTACCACTATAAGCGATGTCTGCCGTACATCCAGCTTCTCGCAGTTTCATTGCCAAGGCAAAGCAGTCGGCAAAAGCTGTCTCTCCTACAGGAATAATGGCAATAGGACGCGGTTGATCTGTTAAGGAATCGAGGAGTAAGGCCAATCGTTCAATGCCTAAGGCCCAACCAACGCCGGGTGTTTCAGGGCCACCCATTTGACTCATCAGGCCGTCATAGCGCCCGCCCGCCAGAACTGTTCCCTGGGCCCCCAGGTCAGTGGTGACAAATTCAAACGCTGTATGATTATAATAATCGAGTCCTCTGACTAAACGGCGATTGCTTTTATAAGGGATAGCTAATTGATCTAACCCGGCACAGACCTGGGCAAAAAAGTCCCGAGAAATATCATTAAGGTAATTTTCAAATTCAGGTGCCTCGACAATAATAGCTTGGTCTCCCGCATCTTTTGAATCCAGAATACGCAAAGGATTTCGTACAAGACGATCTTGGCTATCTAGGGATAATTTATCTTTATAGGGGGTAAAGTAATCAACCAGGGCTTGGCGATAGGCTTGGCGGGATGCAATGTCGCCAATCGTATTAATTTCTAGGACTGTTTGGTCAAACAATCCTAATGCTTTTAAAATCTGAACGCCCAGCGCAATGGTTTCCACATCGACATAGGGATGAGCCACCCCTAAGCATTCAACACCCAGTTGGTGAAACTGACGCCGACGCCCCAACTGGGGGCGTTCATAGCGGAACATAGGACCATTATAGATCAGTTTTAATGGCATGTTTTGCGTTAATCCGTTGGAAATCACAGCACGGATGACGCCTGCAGTCCCTTCAGGGCGTAAAGTGAGTTCTTCACCCCCTCGATCCTCAAAAGTATACATTTCTTTGCCGACAATATCCGAGGTTTCCCCAATAGTGCGTTTAAAGACTGATGTTGATTCAAAAATGGGGGTTGCAATGCTTTCATAGCCAAAATTTTCAGCTATTCTTTGGGCTGTTTCGATAATGTGAGCATGACGACGATAGTCATCCCCCACTAAATCTTGTGTGCCGCGAGGCGGTTGTAATTTTTCTGCCATTATTTGTTCGTGATTTCCTTTAAACTTATCTTTTTGTAACATAAAGAAACTCAGAATGGGAGAGACTAATAGCCTTGCCGCCAACCGTTTTCAAGAAAATCATCATTTTTCAAGTCAATCAGTAATAAACAGGACTTGGACTATCATCGTTCGGAATGTTGGTCAAATTGTTACTATTACCATTCCTACCAACCGCATTCCCGCCAGCGTCAGCATCCCTTCGCACCCCCCATTCCTCCTGCCTGCGCCGAGTGGGTGAGAGTATCGACGGTGAATGCTATCATCGCTGTTAGGGGTGAGGACGCTAAAAGGGAAAGAGCCAACCTGGCTGTGGTTTTGAATGTAAATTTAAAAGATGAGGTAAGAGGGTGAGAAGAGGGGAGGGATGGATTTCTACTGATTTGATTAGACCATGGTATGACTCTGAGAGGTAGAACAATAAAATCACTTACTTTTAGTCTTCCGCTGGCTTTGACAAAATTAACCCTTCTTTTTTATTTTTAATAAAGGTTTAATAGAAAATAGCTAACACCGAAGCGGTGAACTTTACAAATTCAATTTTTTATAAAAATGTTAATTTAACTCCTCTTAAGTCGATGGGTGATTGGCTGCCAAGAAAGGGATTTTAAATCCACAGTCTTGACAAAAGGGATTTAAAAGGCGCATAGATAAATTATGAATGTATGGTTTATCACATCTTTTTCATCTTTGACGACCTCCGCCTAGGCGGACGACTATCTTTTACCCTCTCTCTATTGAAAAAAATCCTCTAACTTCCCACCTCTCTTATGAGGAGTTTAACAATGCTAAAAAGTTTGCCTGTTCAATTAGTTCTGTGTGTTATCCTGGCCTTTTTTACGGCTGGGTTTATGGATGTCAGCTGGGTATCATTTTTCTATAGCCTGAGCTGTGCATTAAAAGATTTTCTGATGATGGTGTTGCCTTTTGTCATTATCAGCTATATGTCCTCTGCTATTTTGTCCTTAGAGCAAAAAGCCCCTATGCTAATTGTTAGCATTTTAGTCATGGTTTGTTTGTCCAATCTTGCTGCCGTTTTTACATCTTATGGCGTTAGTTTAATTGCTCTGCCGTTTGTTACCAGCGGCAAGATGGTGGATTTAGCCGCCACAAAAGATCTCATTGCACCGTTGTTTTCCATTCCATTTCCACAAGTGTTGGAGCCAAAATGGGCCATGATAACGGGTTTAATATACGGGTTAACTTTTAGTCTTTATCCGCATAAAAAGGCGAATGACCTTGTTTTAAAAATGCGTGATTTAGTGACGAAGATCCTGCAGAAAACATTTATTCCTTTGTTGCCGGTCTATGTTTTTGGATTCGTCCTTAAGATGCAGATTGAAGGGAATCTTAGCGTTTTATTCCAAACCTGTGGACAGGTCATCTTATTAATGATCGGCGTCATTTTAGGCTATATTCTTTTATTATATACAATCGCGGCGAATTTCTCTCCCAAAAAGCTTGTTGGTTATTTGCGCAATATCTTTCCGGCTGCTCTGACTGGGTTTACAACCATGTCGAGTGCGGCCACGATGCCGTTGACGTTGACGGCAACTGAGGAAAACATGGGCGATAAAAATTTTACTCAATTGATTATTCCAGCGACTGTTAATATTCATTTGTTGGGTGATGCGTTGGGGATTCCCATCTTAGGCTTGGCGACCTTGCAATTGTCGGGGCTGCCCTTGCCTGATTTAACAAGTTTTGCTGTTTTTGCTGGATTCTTTTGTCTGGCAAAATTTTCAACCGCGGGTATTCCTGGGGGTGGAATTTTAGTTCTGCTACCGACCTTGCAAACTCATCTCGGCCTGAGTGCTGAAATGATTGGATTTGTGACAACGCTTTATATTTTGCAAGATTGTATTTTCACCAGTTCCAATGTTGTGGGAAATGGTGGGTTTGCTTTATTGATGCATCGATTTATGAAATTGATTCGGTTAGTAAAGCCGCAGCCTGTTGACGCTTGCCAAGAACTTACTGTGTAGACGATTTCTTGATTAATTCTTTCATCCCCTGCGGTGCAATTGTCGACAGGGGATTAATCCAAATCTTAGAGTTATCGAGAGGACCTGTAATTGTAAAGGCAGTTGAGAAAACACCCCGGTTTTTGCCACCACTTAGAACTGATCCGAGCAGGGGAATATTTGCCATCGCGAAGTTAAGGCTATTAAGGGGATAAAGTTCACCATGCAAATTATAGACTTTGCTGATGGTATCTATAGAGCCATCGAGATTAAGGGCAATTGAAGATCCCGACGCATGAATATCATCCAGATAAACTTTGTTATCTTCCCACCGAATTTTGCCGACGGTGTGATCAAAATGAATGCCTTGACCGGATAAGGTTCGGACAATTCCATCCAAAGACGAAATGGATAATATTTGGGCTAAGAGGGGGGCTTTAATGACAGTAACATCTCGCAGATCTAATTCGCCACTGATCTTAATTTTTTTATGATCATCGTCTTGTAGGTCCCCTGCAAAGATGAGCCGGCCCCCTTCCAGATCATCATTGGGATTAAAATAATCGATTAAATTACCTGCATTCTGGCATGCGACACTAAAAGAATGGGTGCCATTTTTCTTAGGAGCTAAATGAATTGCTAAGGTGTTGGGGATGATAGAAACAAGCGCCAGTGAGGAAATTTCCCCCTTTTCCCAAGTTAAGGATGCCTGGGCTGCTCCAAAATTAATTTTATTGCTAAGTGACACCTTATTAATTTTAAGGTCGGCGGCAATACTTATATTAGAAGCCTGCTTGGTCGCTTCAAAATTTTGGAGGATGGGATCCAAATCTAAGTGTTGAATCGTGCCTTTAATATTGAGATTTGTTGGGTTGCCGCTGAGTGTCAGCTCTCCTTTTAAGTCTCCAAGGGTGATCTGATCAAGATTTAAGACTGCATTTTGGAGATCAATTTGGCCTGTGCCTTGGAGATGAGCATCTCCCAAAACTAGGTTAACCTTCGAAATGGATAGGGCTTTATCTTTTGTTACTTTTGCTGTTAAATCTAGAAACCCGGGCTGACTTTTTTCTTTTACGTAACGGATGGCAGCAAGGGCCCCTTCAATTTTGCTAAGATCTGCTTTAACAGCCAAAGCTTTGTTCTTATAGATTAATTCAAATTGACCTAAGTAAGGATCGGTTGCTTCATCGTCGGCTTGAATTATCAGGTAGTTTTCTTTTGAATTGAAAACTTCTTTAGCCGAAATTCTGGCTGGGTGGTGGGCGACCAATCCCGTGCCATTAAGAACAAGATCATTATTTGTAACTTCAAGATCAAATTGTCCTTGGGTTAAAGGCTCGTTCAGCGACAGAGGTAAGGTTGAGTAAGTGAGGGTTGCTGAACTGATCTTAGAATGAGCATGAGCTTGGACCTGGTCTAAAGGCAGATCGCATTTAAGAGGAAAGGTCAGTTTTAAATGGGTTAAAGCCTCTCCGGTAAAGATAGAATGGTCGAGACCTAACTTTTGGAGAAACTCTAAGGGTTT
Organism: Candidatus Paracaedibacter acanthamoebae; assembly: GCF_000742835.1. GTDB lineage: Bacteria > Pseudomonadota > Alphaproteobacteria > Paracaedibacterales > Paracaedibacteraceae > Paracaedibacter > Paracaedibacter acanthamoebae. The sequence continues at coordinate 2,452,214 of NZ_CP008941.1, forward strand.
TTGGGCGATGAGATTTAATGACTTTTCGAGAGAGCCACGCACATTTAAATCGATAGCCATTTGCTCATCATCTTGATCCAGGCCGCTAATATTTAAATGTGCTTGCTCGACGGACATCCCGTCACAGCTACCCTGGGCAGAAATGATAAAATTGCTTTTTGTATAAATACAGTGGCCTTGAGTTTGGGTTACTTTTGGTAAATTCCCTAAATAAGCAACATCTACCCCTGTCGCATCAATATCGCCATTCAGATGATCAATAGAAAGAGTCGGGTGAGGGCTGGCTATAAGATGACCGTTTAAAATTAAGGTTGCGTGCGGAACAAGTCCTTGTGATAAGTTGGTTGTGACCCACGCCCGCGCCTTAGCAGCCAAACCGATAGGCCAATAGACTTTAATTTGATCAATCGGCATTTTTTCCACGGCCCCTGTTAACTTTAATTGGATCGGGGTGGCGTTTGTAAGGGCTTTGACCAGCGACGGCGATTCTAAAGAGCCGCTCGCCTTGCCTATAAGGTCATGACTTTTAAGATGAAGAATCGCCCACTCTAATTTAGTGGACTCTAGGTAAGCCTCAATTTTTCCTTCAGAGATTTCAACTATATCTGGGTAATAGGGAGGGAAGATAACTTTGCCTTGCTTAAGAGAAATTTCGAATTTTCCCCTCACATCTTCCTTTCCATCAAAGAATCCAGTGGATTTGATTGAAATGGGAAGATCGACGGTGCGTAGGGTCGATAAATGAGGATGAAACAGAGCTAAATCTTTCAAATTACATTTAAAATCTTTCAAGCGATAGGAAATAGAGTCTCCCTTTAAATATAAAGACCCACTTAGATGAATAAGAGGCTGATGGTCTTTAATCAGGTTCCCTCCTCGCACAGTAATATGTTTTATTTTAGGCTGGAGATGAAACAGACTGAGAGGATCTACACCTAATTTTAATTTTTTCAGGCGCAGTTCAAGGTCTTTATGCGTTATGACGACTTGCTGTAGACGAATTGATAAGGGGTTTAGAAGCCCACCCCATTGAGTGGATTGCAGGGCGACATGGTCTGGGGGATAGCCGTTTGTTGTTAATAAATTATTGAATTCTTGGGCTATTTTAGTTTGAATAGATGGCGACGACAGATAATAGGAAAGTCCAGCTACCATCATCCCAATGATACCTACCGCAATAATGGCAATTCCAAATATCTTTTTTATAGTATTCATTTAAAATAGTTCTGAAAATTAACGACTCGTTTACAGAATTTATGTATAGTGGTACCTGTAATTATCATAATCCGATTGGAGATATAAAATGAAGTTAAAGTTACTGGCCCTCTCAATATTATCTTTTGCTCTTGCTGCTTGTTGGGGAGAAAAAAAGCAAGAATCAACGCCAAAGGCTGCTGAGCATAAAGAAATGACAGCTGATCAGCATCAACATAAGGCTGATGAAAAGGCAACTGAAGCAGAGGCAAAAAAGACAGAAGCGGGGCATCTGACAGTAGAAGCCAAAGCTGATGAGAAAAAAGCTGAAGAGCACAAAGAGACAGCTGAAGCGATGCACAAGGAAGCTGAAGAAAAAAAGGCCTAAGCTTTTAACTCTACAAAAGAAGGACGCGACCCAATTATGGTCGCGTTTTTTTATAGCCAACAAAATAGGGAAGAGTTAAGGTCTGATCAAGCTTCTATCCATTTTAAGGCAAACCAACCGTAGCTTTTCTCTATTACATTTTATTAAATTTCTTAAGTTAATATAAACTTGAATTTTTCATTGTAACACCTAATAAAGAATGCCAACTTTTAAAAAATTAACCGTAGTAAAATTTTAGAAGGAAGAGGTATTAAAAATGAAAACGAATTTTTCTCTATTCTTTACTTTTTTAGGTTTTATTTTCTTTCAGGAGATGGAGGCTGCTGAGAACCCTTTTGGAATAAATGAAATAAGGAAGAAGGTAAGATCGTTGAGCTTGCAAGAAGAGAGGGACTCTCTTAATTTTTTAAGCCCCCTTTCTAAGCGTATTAAAGATGCTAAGACACAAGGAAATATTCAAGAGCTTGTAACCATAAAAAATGAATTTGATTCCCTTTCTTTCTCCTCTCAGCAATGGGAAAAAATAGCATCGAATTGTACTCAACTTTATGAACGATCTTTTTGTTGGCCGAGGCAAAGTTACAAAGATCAGGTGGGGGCAGCCCTTTTCCATCCTGAAGAGATGAAGGATTTTCCTTACTTGTCTGTCCTATTTTCATGGAGAGAGAGTGTAGCGTTACCAGGTGTTAAGGAATGTCTTCTTATAACAGCAAGTTATGATGATCCTTTGGCTTTATATGAAGTAGGCTGTGCAATGGAGACGATCTTAGAAGGAACCACAGTGAATGAAAAAGTAGAACAACAGGAAGTGGAGTTAAAAAGCTTTTTTATTTCTAAGGCTGAGTTTATCTTTCATCACGCCATAGGGCATCCAGATAAAAAAGGTTTATATGCTCAATATTTTTTAATTCACAATGCTTTTTTTAATCTTGGTGACCAGGCACGTCCTTCTCTTTCGTATGAATATTATAAAGACACTTTGCAACAATTAAGCCTTAACTTACCTATTGCATGGGTGCTGTTGGGAGAAATAGCAGAAGTCAAACATTTTTACAGTGAAGCGTATAAGGCATACCTCAATGCTATAACTCATGGTCAACCATATGCAAATTTTAAAATTGCCTCTCTGCTTCACCGGATTCAAGGAAGTTCGTGTCTACAAAAAGAAAAAACAGAACATCCAGATTATTTTAATGGCTTACCCACCGCTCAAGAAATAATTGAAAAGCATTATCGAGCAGCTCCTGACGGGATTGGTTTATATCTTTTGGCGAGAAATTATTTGGAAAAGGGTCTTTTTCAAACTGCTTTTTCTCTTTATGCAGAGTCAGCAGAAGAAGGATGTGTAAAAGCTTATATGGCGCAGGGCGATATGATGGTCCATCGGGCTATTCCTTCTTCAAAAACTTGGAATCAAAGAAAGGAAGAAGCCTTACAGTTTTTCTCAAAGGTAGATCGACCGACAAATGCCGAAGGAACGCGCCATGTCGCGTATCATTTTTCTAAAGATTTACCTTTTTTATTAAATCCTAATCTGTTAAATCGATTGATCGACTACCAAGACTTACAGGGATGCGAGCAAATTCTATTCTATTTTAAAGAAGAATCCACGCGGCTTCCCTCATTTTTTGTGGAAAAAGTAAAAAGCCTCCGAGAAGAGCAGCTCTCTCATCAGCAATTTTTGGCTCACTTAATCGAGATTATTTTCTTAGCTTCCGAAAAAGTATAACAATATGAAGGAAGAAGAGGGGAGAGAAAACTTACTCTTCGTTCTTTTCTTCTCGTGCTTCTTCGGTGGAGAAAGGGGCGCAAGGTTGATTCATGACGTTTAGCCCGTTAGTTGAAGTAATAGAGTATGTGTTCGTAGCAAGTTCTATATCAATATTTCCATGATTGTGAGTGTTATATATTTGCCAATTTGCTGTATCTTCTTCTGCGGGCTGGATGGTGTCAGACGTAATTTCAACTTTTTCTCCTTGATTCACAGCTGTAGCAGGAACATCTGATGTCTGTGTGGTGGTAGTTAAAGAACTATTCTGGATATAATTTTTAATTATCTTAAAGACAGGATGACCATATTTCTTCCCCGCACTAATAATAAGGGTATGAGGATCAGTTGCCTTAATCCACGGTAGAGTATTAGAGCCTTCTGTTGCAGAGCCGTGGTGCGGTGCTACCAGAATCGTTGTATCTAAAGCTTCTTCACTTTCAAGGGAATTAAATGTTTCTTTTGTCGCATCACCTGGTAAAAGGACAGAACATTGACTGCCTTTATCCTTCACTTTTAAAATTATACTATCGGCATTGGGATTCTTACTGCTCTGAGAATGAGCCGCTGCTCCGGTTATTGCTTTTATCCAATCAAAAATCTTTTCATTGATGGATTCAATCTTAGCGGGGTTTTGCAGTATAATAACTTGTTCTTTATTTTGTTGTTGCATTTTATTTATGAGACTGTGGAGAACTTGGGGAGTTTTCTCATTAAGGCTGTTGGCCATGATAAGGGTTTGAGGAAGAGAAGTTGTAGAAGTAAAAATATTAGGTATCCAACTATAATGATCTTTATGGTTATGGGTAAGGATGACCTGAACCTGTTTGTTAGCTATAATATTTTGTATTTCCTCAATAATCTCTTTCTTCTGCGGGTGGTCTTCGGACCCTGTCGTTCCACAATCTACTAAAACAGCTTCTGTGTTTTTATGAGCAAGGATGCAATTACCTGCCCCTACAGCAAAAACATGGATGGTAATTTTACTTTCGCTTGAAGGCAGGTCTTCAAAGCCACTATCGCTTCCTATCTTAGATTTCTTGGAATCCGGGCTTCCTTCTCCCGAGCTTCCTTTTTTAGATTCTTCATCTTCTTCTTGAGGGTTATTATCGTCTTCATCAGATGTTTCTGTTTTGTTAATCTGTGAGATTTTTCTTTTTTGGTCTTTTGCAGAAGAGGTATCAGATGGATTGTGAGGATGGGCTGGAGGTTGCATTGCCCAGCTGGGTACAACAGTTGGGGCCAGTGTTAAAAAAAAGATGTAAATAAAATATTGTAAAGGAGAAGGCATTGAAAATCATCCTCAGGGAATATATTCCCTATTTTATAAAAAGAATAGTTGAGGAATGATTAATCGATGCCATTAAAATAGATAGAAGCAGGAAAGCCCTAAGAAGTAACGCTTTAGTTTCTTAGAAAAAGGCATTTTAAAAATTTAATTTCCCCACGATCACCTCTCTTCATCCTCCACTTTTAGCTGTATAAATAAAATTTTATATAAATTGATCGTTTATTAATCTTTCCTCTGCACACTGATAGTAGGTCCATTTCGAAGCCAAGAACTTTTTCTGTTCATAGAATAAAATACTCGGTTTCAACATAGACTTATTAGATCCGGGAAAGCAGTAGACAGGAACTAACTTGGCATAAAATTTGCTGACTGATGGATGACGGAACAGAATTTTACAGATTTAAACCCTTGTACCGTAAAAAGTCGAGGAGTGAGGTAAAGAATGTTGAGACGATTACTGGTTTTAATAGTGACAGGGCTGCAAATTATAGCACCGGTTCAGGCTGTGCCGACCGTCCGGATCAAAGATATTGTTAGCTTCCAAGGTGTTCGCAATAACCAGTTGGTTGGCTATGGTTTAGTGGTGGGTTTAAACGGAACCGGCGATTCTATCAGCTCTATTCCTTATACTCAGGAAAGTCTTGCCGGCATGTTGGAACGTCTGGGGGTTAACATTCGCAACGCAGAAGACGGCAAAATTAATCTATCCGGTAAAAATATTGCCGCTGTTATGGTGACAGCGACAATGCCGGCTTTTTCCCGTCATGGAACAAATATTGATGTGTCTGTTTCAGCACTCGGGGACGCAAAAGATTTGCGTGGCGGCACTTTGCTGGTTACGCCTCTTCTTGGGGCAGATGGTGATGTCTACGCCGTTGCTCAAGGGGCTGTGGCGACGAATGGCTTTAATGCCGATGCCAAGTCTGGGTCAAAAATCATTAAAGGTGTGCCAACGTCGGCTAAAATTGTTAATGGTGCCATTGTTGAAAAGGAAGTTGGATTTGAACTTGCTTCCATGCAACGAATGAATATTAGTCTTAAAAATCCAGATTTTACGACAGCGCAGCGCATTAGCGCCGCCATTAATCAAAAATTTGGGTCATTATCTAAGGCAACGGATCCCACAACAGTTAGCCTTATTATTCCAGAACAATACCGATCGGATTTGGTGACTTTCTTGACGCATTTAGAACAGCTAAATGTTCAGCCGGATCAGCCTGCCAAGATTATTATTGATGATCAGGATGGTGTTATTGTTATGGGTGAAAACGTCAGAATATCGACGATCGCGGTTACTCAGGGGAGTATTACAATCAAGGTTTTGGAAAATCCTCAAGTCTCACAACCCAACCCCTTTACCCAAGTTCAGCGGGCAACAATTGTGGACCGCAGTGAGATTACGGTGAAAGAGGAACAAGGCAAAATTGCGATTCTGCAGTCCGGTATATCTTTACAAGATTTAGTCAATGGCTTAAATGCCTTAGGCGCCAGTCCTCGGGATCTAATTTCAATCTTGCGCAGCATTAAAGCTGCTGGCGCAATCCAAGCTGATATTGAGGTGATATAATGAGCGTTCAAGCCAATCAATTTTCTACACTGCTCCATTCACACACCTCCTTGAAGCCGAAAAGTCACGTTGATCCCGCTGAAGCGAGGGAGGCCGCTCATAAATTTGAGGCAAGCTTTGTCAGCCATATTATCCAGCAACTCTTTTCGGGAAATGATAAGGGTTTGTTCGGAGGAGGAGAAATGGAAGTGATGTTCCGATCTATTTGGGCGGGCAAAATTGCCGAATCCATGCCTGGTAAGTTTGGTATTGCAGAAGCTGTTTACCCCATCCTCCTTAGGAATCAGGAGGCCCCAAATGTCAAATGATATTTACCAACGATTGATGGATATTACAGCCACGTTCGTGGAGTTGATTCAACAGGAGACAGCATTTTTAGAGGCCCATGATGTCCCATCAGCCCAAACCCTTTTACCCGAGAAGCAACGATTAGCTGAGATCCATCAACAGGTGTGTCAGGAATTCAATGCTCAAAATAGGATGGCCCAGTGTACAGTCGAAGAACTGCAGGCACTCAAAGAAACCATTGAAGTAATGCGGACCAGTTTGGTGGAAAACAAAGAAGCCCTTGATATTGCTCATAAAGTTCGGAGCCATATTATCAATAAAATTAGTCAGGCGGTCAAAGAAAACCAAGCTCCAACCTGTCACTATAATAAGGCTGCTCGGTTTCATGCTAATTCTTCGCCAGTTTCGATGCTGGCGTTGGATCGACAGATTTAGGAGAAAGCCATGACTGCCATTTCGACTCTGCTGTCAAAAATTCAAGCCGATCGCAAGCAAACTCAACTGACCTCAGCTAACATCGCGCGCGCCAATGTGGACGGCTATACCCGTAAGGTTGCTTATGAAGAAAAAACAGTGATTAACAACGCGGTTACTGGTGTTAAGCAAAGCCAGGTTGAGCGGGTTGTTGATCCAGTTTTGCAAAAAGAAGTGCGGACCCAAAACTCTAACCTGGGTAAAAGTGCTCGGTTACAGGAATACTATACAAATATTTCCCAATTGCTGGGTAGTAAAGGGGATCAATCATCTTTTGTCCATAACCTGAATAATTTTGCGGCGCAGATGACACAAGTAGCCTCTATTACCGACGGTAATAAGAAACGCGAAGCTGTCCAGCAAGCTGTAACTTTATGCAGTCAATTGAATAATATTTCTGATCATATTAATCAATTAAGAGGCCAAACAGATCAAGAACTTGCCAATGCGATCGATCAGCTTAACGAGATGATGACATCGATGGAAGATTTTAACCGTCAAATTGTGTCGCTAAGTATTAATAATCAAGATGCCACAAATCTTGAAGATGAAAGAGATTTAGTTATCCATAATGCAGCAGAGCTGTCTGGTGTAAAAATATATGATGGTCAGTTTAAAAATAAAACGTTGGCGTTAGAGAGTGGTGATATACTGGCAACCTCCACTGCAACGTTTTCTCTGAGTTATAATGCGGCCACATATGTTGCCCCTGGGGATCCTTTATCTAATATAACCAATGCTTTTGGAGTCAATATAACAAACACCTTTAGTAACGGTCGAATTTCTGGTTTATTAGAGTTAAGAAATAAGATTTTACCCGATATTCAAGCTGAATTGGATGAGTTAACGCGTGTGGTGCGTGATACCACCAATGCTTTACATAATGAAGCAGCAGCTTTAGGGGGCGATTCAACGTTAACGGGGCTGAGTCGTGCGCCAGGAGTTCCCGCGCCAGGTCAGCTTAGCGGCATAACTGATATTTCTGGTCAGGGTACCCTCCGGATCGGAGTAACTGATATTGATGGAACCTTATTGGATTATAAAGACGTGCCCTTAACCGATGGGATGACCGTCGGCGGTTTGGTTGCTAGTATTAACGCTACTCCTTATGTGAATGGTAATGCAGTGGGTGCTTTCACAGTGACCCAACTTGCTACAGGCGAGTTGCAAATCATTTCCACTACTAATAAAAGTGTGGCGATCGGGGCAGCAGGCACCGTTAAGCCAACCCTATCGGCAACGACAACTTATGATGCTACCAAGGCTTATGGTCTGTCCCACTTTTTTGGGTTAAATAATCTGTTTGATACAGGTAATCAGGTTGCCAGCCCAACTGCCCAGATTGGAATTGCTAATTCTATATCAGTTCGGTCGAGTATTTATGCAAATACCAGTAATTTGTCGATAGGTCGATTATCCAACCTGATACCAGCGCCCACCGGTAAGGGTCTGGGCTTAAGAGCAAATGATGCTACTGTTGCTCTGGAAATTGGTGATACCTTAGCGGGAGGTACATTGAATTTTTTAAATGCCGGGGCGCTTAAGGCCTCTAATATTTCGACCACGGAATATGCGACAAGAATTATGTCGTTGGTTCAATCTGATATTGCCCAAAGTAAATCCACCCAGCAAATTACACAGCGGGTATATGATGAATTAACCACCTTAACGCAACAGAAAAGTGGTGTAGAGCCTGCCGAAGAAATTATGCGCGTTTTTGAATTAACAAATAGTATCAACCTAGCATCCAAGTCCTTAAACATTGTGACATCAATGGAAAAAGACTTGATCCAAACGCTGTCCAGGTAGGGAGATTTTTGAATGACTAATTTACCTTATCTTAGTGCTTCCCAGTATAACCAATCCACAGCCTTGCGTAATGAACGTTCCTTTCAGGCAGCAGCAGCAGAATTGACCAGTGGTGGGATTGCCGATGGATATTCAGAAGTTAAAAATGTTCAGCAGTTTGTAGGCCAAGAGCTTATGTTGAATTTTGTCGAAAGTTATAAAGGCAGTGCTGTCTTAAATAAGGAACGGATGGGCTTTGTGTCGACACAAGTGGCAACCATGCGGGATATTGCAGTTGAACTTCAGCGTCAAGTGTCTCAATTGCGCAGCTCGCCTTTGGCTAAACCCGAAGAACTTTCTACCTGGTGTAATGATAAACTTGATCAGCTGACCTCTATCCTGAATGGTCGGTTTGATGGGAAATATCCTATGTCAGGTGATGCTTCTAATGTTCCATCAACCAAAGATCTTCGCTCTTTACCGAATATGGGACTAACAGACCCCGTGGATTCCAATCTTTATTACTTAGGAAGTACCGCGAACATCAAATTTAGGGCAGATGATAATACAATTGTTGAGACCAATGTGAGAGGGGATAACCTGGGGGTAGCAGAATTAATTTTTGCCTTGCGATTGTGTATCACCTTACCTGCCGCTGAAAAGGACGATCGCCTGAAACGGGCTAATGACCTTGCTCTTCAAGCGCATGAAGATCTAGTTGTGGTCAATGGCCAACTCGATACCAATATAAAAACTCTTGATGGGGTTCAAGATTCTTTACTACAGCTTGAACAAAAGCTTACCGAAAACATCAAAGAAATTGGATATCGAACCCAATCAGAAGTTTTAAATGATTATGTTCAAAGTAAAACACAGGTGGAACTGACGCGTTACGTAACGACAAGTTTGCTTAATTCACTCAAAGACCTCATTCAACAAATGCCGGCTTAAAAGGAGATTTACATGAATTGTGAAACATTATCCATACCAATGACAAATCCTCATCTATCGGAACGTCGGGTAATTATGCCCCAAGGTATTATTGGATTTGGGGATATTCAGCATTATACTTTGACACCATTGGTTTTGGGGGAGGGAACAGGTCTCTTTTGGGAACTGCAAAGTGTTGAAGATATGGATACCTCCTTTATTCTAATGTCGCTGCCGCGCTTAAAAATTGGTGAGACGACTATATCCGACTTAGATTTTGCAGCGGCTATTAAGCACCTGGGAATCAATCCTGGTGATGTCGAAACGTATTTGATTATTTCCATTGAGATGGACGCGAGGGGTGAAAAAACTGTCACTGCCAATATTCGGGCCCCTTTTGTATTTCATTCTGCAAGTAATAGAGGGTGGCAAGTTGTCCTCAGTGATCCTAAGTACCCGATGGCACAAGTTATTTAGTCCTGCCGGAAGAAAAGTTCTCGGCTATGCTTGGTATACTTTTCTTCCTTATTTCCTCTGTCAGCGACGACGTTTTAGAACGATTGTTTTTTATAAGCGAGATAACTTGCCTGCCGGCCGGCATTAATTCCCTTTTGTTCATAGCGGGTGATATACCAGTGCTCAGGGCGTTGATAAACTGATTCTCGACCGTGTTGATCGGGCAGAAACTCTGGACATTTGCTTAAAACGTCTTGCATCCAGTCGGCATAGTCTTGAATATCGGTTGCCATGACTAATTCACCACCCACTTTAAGAACGCGGGATAAATCTGCGATTGTTTCATCACTGACAATCCGGCGTTTATGATGCCGTTTTTTATGCCATGGGTCCGGGAATAGAATAAAAATGCGATCTAAGACGGCATCTGGTAGAGACTGCAACAACACCCGAGCATCATCAATCACAACCCGAACATTTTCTAGTTCAGCATCCTCAATATAACCTAACAGTCCAGCAACGCCCGTTATAAAAGGCTCACACCCAATAAAAGCTTGAGCAGGAGACTGCTGGGCTCGCCAAGCCAAGTGCTCGCCGCCCCCAAACCCAATTTCTAAAGTATATCCTTCAAAACCCGGCATAAGCTCTTTTAGGTTCAGTGTTTTGCCAAAGTCGACATGCAGCTGAAGGGAAGGGAGTTCTTCCTCTAACAGCCGTTTTTGATTAATTTTTAAAGGACGGGCAATTTTTCGCCCCCAGATTTTTCGATGATGTTGAGCCATTTTGAAGTTATTTAAAGCATTTTGATAAGTGATTCTATACTCATCGGCAGGCAAAAACCAGGAATTTTAAAAGTGGGATGTGATCTTCAAGGGGGATATCTTGTTAGGGCAAGTTATTTTGCAGAATTCTTTATTGAAAGGCTGTTTTTTGATGATTCTGAGGAAGCATGTGGTATAATGAATTATTCAGAACAATCTTGTACTAAAGCCTTATATGTGCTAAATAATTCAGTAAAGATTAGTTAAAATTATTGGGATTGCCATGGACTCCATACCGCGCTCCGGTAAGCTAACATCTCTGGCGGGACGTTATGCCAAAACACTTTTTGATTTGTCAGTTGAATCAAAAGAGGTATCAGCTATTGCGATCCAATTTGCCGACTTCTGTAATTTTATAAAATCCCACGACAACATTCAGTCTCTTATATTCTCTCCTGCTTTATCGCGCCAAGAACATGCCGCTGTCTTCAAGGAAATCTGTCAAAGATTAAAACTATCAATAACCTTGACTAATTTTATTATCATTCTTGCTGACAATAGACGACTTAATTTTATTTTTAGTATTCAAGAAATTTTTCAAGAGCTCGTTAATCATAGTGAGGCTTTGACACTTGCTGAAGTTGTCTCTGCGGTCCCTTTGACGAAACCGCAGCAGGAAAAAATTTCGCAGATTTTGTCGACCCATCTGTCGGGCAAACTTGCAATTAACTACACGACGAACCAAACCCAGTTGGGGGGAATTCTGGTGCGTATAGGCAATCAGATCATTGATCTGACGCTTGCCAACCAACTTAATCATTTAGCCAATGCGATGAAAGGAAATGCCTAATGGAACTCAAGGCTGCAGAAATATCCGCTATCTTAAAACAAAAAATCAAAGATTTTGAGTCTAAAGTTGATGTTGCCGAATCGGGCCGGGTTCTGTCTGTTGGAGACGGTATTGCCCGGGTTCATGGTCTCGACAATATTCAAGCGGGAGAATTAGTTCAGTTCGCCGGTGGATCGACCGGCATGGCTCTCAATCTTGAAGCTAATAATGTTGGTGTTGTTTTGTTCGGTGCCGACAAAGAGGTTCGGGAAGGCGATACAGTTAAAAGGACAAAGAACCTTGTTGATGTGCCGATTGGTAAAGGATTATTAGGACGTGTGGTCGATGCTTTGGGTAACCCTATCGATGGTAAGGGTGAGATTCAAGCTGAGGGGCGGAGCCTTGTGGAAAAAAAGGCTCCTGGAATTATTAAACGTAAGTCAGTTCATGAACCAATGCAAACGGGTATCAAGGCCGTTGACGCTTTGGTTCCGGTTGGGCGTGGACAACGTGAATTGATTATTGGTGACCGTCAAACAGGTAAAACTGCCATTGCGATTGACGCCATTATTAATCAGAAAGAAGCCAACAAGGGAAGGGACGAAAGCCAAAAACTCTATTGTATTTATGTGGCGATTGGTCAAAAACAATCCTCTGTTGCGCAGCTGGTTAAAACGTTACAAGATGCGGGTGCCATGGATTATACCATTGTGGTATCTGCAACAGCCTCTGAACCAGCGCCTATGCAGTATCTAGCGCCTTATACCGGCTGCGCGATGGGGGAGTACTTCCGCGACAACGGGATGCACGCCTTAATCATTTATGATGATTTGTCTAAACATGCTCAGGCTTACCGCCAAATGTCCTTGCTTTTGCGCCGTCCACCAGGACGTGAGGCTTATCCCGGTGATGTTTTCTATTTACACTCTCGTTTGTTAGAGCGGGCAGCAAAATTAGATGATGCTTATGGAGCAGGATCCTTGACAGCTTTGCCAATCATTGAAACTCAAGCGGGTGACGTTTCAGCGTATATCCCCACCAACGTCATTTCCATTACTGACGGTCAAATCTTCTTAGAAACTGAGCTTTTCTATAAGGGAATCCGTCCTGCAATTAACGTTGGATTATCTGTTAGTCGTGTCGGATCTGCCGCCCAAACAAAGGCGATGAAACAGGTCGCTGGTAAAATTAAATTGGAACTGGCTCAATACCGTGAAATGGCGTCTTTTGCTCAGTTTTCTTCTGACTTGGACGCATCTACTCAAAAATTGTTGGCGCGGGGAGCTCGTCTGACTGAACTCTTAAAGCAACCACAGTATTCTCCCTTAAGTGTGGGAGAACAAGTTCTTTCAATCTTTACGGGTGTACGTGGTTATTTAGATAGTATTGAGCCAAAGCATGTGAATAAATTTGAAAAAGAATATCTGCAAGCTCTTAAGGTTGAACATCCCAAGCTCATTGCTGAAGTGAATAAAACCGGCAAATTGACAGACGATCAAGAGAAATTGCTGATTGAATTTACGGATATCTTTGCTAGAAACTTTATGGCCTAATGGGGAGATTTACCGATGCCGAGTTTAAAGGACTTACGGCTTAGGATCAAAAGCGTTAAATCAACGCAGAAGATAACCTCAGCTATGAAAATGGTCGCAGCGGCTAAATTACGCAAAGCTCAGGAAAAAGCGATAGCTGCGCGACCCTATGCGCATGCTTTGGAAAAAATTCTTGTGAATGTGCTCAGTCAACAGCCAGAGTTGCCCAAACCACCACTCCTGTTGACCGGCAACCCTGATAACCCGGTTCATCTGATTGTTGTCGTGACATCGGATCGGGGATTGTGTGGAGGTTTTAACATTAATATTGGTCGGGATGTTAAGCAGCTGGTGCGCCGGTTGCAGTCTGAGAATGTTCCGGTTAAGATCCTGTGTGTTGGACGTAAAGGGCGAGATCTGTTGCGACGGGACTATGGTTCTTTAATTATTGATACGATCACAGATGTCGGTCGAAAAGGGGTCAATATTGACGAATCAACGCGCGTCTGCATGCACTTACAACAGTTGCTTGATGATAATGTTTGCGGTGGTATGACTGTTGTGTACAGTGTGTTTAAGTCTGCCCTGACCCAAGAGGTCACCCGTCGACAGCTTATACCATTAGTCGTTGAGGAAACAAATGATCGTGGCATTTTTGAGTTTGAACCGTCCCAAGAGGAATTGATCGAGCAGTTGTTACCCAGAAACTTTGCAATTCAACTTTATCAGATTCTGTTAGAAACCAATGCCAGTGAGCATGGGGCAAGAATGACGGCAATGGATAATGCAACGCGCAATGCAAGAGACGTCATTCGTCGCTTAGAGTTGAATTACAATCGAACACGTCAAGCCTACATTACAAAAGAATTGATTGAAATTATATCGGGTGCGGAAGCACTGTAACAGAGTGAGAGGAATTAGAATGTCAACACACAAATTAAAAGCCATCGATGGGGGCAAAAATGTGGGGTGCGTCACGCAGATCATTGGGGCGGTGCTCGACATCCACTTTGAAGAAAAACTGCCGGAAATTCTCAATGCTCTTTACATTAAGCGGGAAGATGGCACTCTTTTGGTGCTTGAGGTTGCTCAACATTTGGGTGAAAATGTTGTACGGGCGATTGCGATGGATACAACCGACGGTTTAGTTCGGGGGACGCAAGTTTTTGATACAGGGGAACCCATTAAAGTGCCAGTCGGTCCCGAAACCCTTGGACGTATTATTAACGTTATTGGTGATCCAGTGGACGAGCGGGGCGAAATTAAAACCACCACTTTTTTGCCGATTCACCGCGCTGCCCCAGAATTTATTGATCAATCTACAGAAACGCAGATCTTGGTGACGGGGATTAAGGTTATTGATCTTTTAACGCCGTATCCACGTGGCGGTAAAATTGGTTTATTTGGGGGCGCTGGGGTCGGTAAAACTGTTTTGATTATGGAATTGATCAATAACGTTGCTAAGGCTCATGGTGGTTATTCGGTTTTTGCTGGCGTGGGGGAACGTACCCGTGAAGGTAATGACTTGTACCGAGAAATGATTGAATCTGGCGTTGTGGACTTAGAGGGAACGAAATCAAAAGCGGCTTTGGTGTATGGTCAAATGAACGAGCCTCCAGGGGCCCGTGCTCGTGTGGCTTTAACGGGGTTGACCATGGCTGAATACTTCCGTGATGAGGAAGGTAAAGACGTCTTGTTCTTCGTCGATAACATTTTCCGATTTACTCAAGCGGGTTCAGAAGTTTCCGCCTTGTTAGGGCGTATTCCTTCTGCGGTGGGTTATCAGCCAACCCTTGGAACAGAAATGGGGGCTTTGCAAGAACGGATTACAACAACAAAGCGGGGCTCTATTACCTCCGTTCAAGCTGTTTACGTTCCAGCGGACGACTTAACGGACCCGGCGCCTGCAGCATCATTTGCTCACTTGGATGCAACCACCGTGTTAAATCGTCAGATTGCTGAGCTTGGTATTTATCCGGCAGTTGACCCGCTTGACTCCACCTCTCGTATTTTAGAGCCAACTGTTGTCGGTGATGAGCATTATCAAGTTGCGCGCGATGTTCAACGCGTTCTCCAAACCTATAAATCCTTACAAGATATTATTGCGATTTTGGGAATGGATGAATTATCCGAAGAAGATAAGCTTGTCGTTGCCCGGGCCCGTAAAATCCAGCGCTTCCTCTCACAACCATTCCATGTGGCAGAAGTCTTTACCGGGTCGCCTGGTGCGTTCGTTTCTCTCCAAGATACCATTGCTGGTTTCCGCGGTATCGTGAATGGAGATTATGATCATATTCCAGAATCAGCATTCTATATGGTTGGTTCAATTGATCAAGCTATCGAAAAAGCACGCAAAATGTCTCTCGAGGTTGCGTAAGTTTATTTAATGAGAGGATTGTTGATTCCAACAATCCTTTCTTCTTATTTTGTATGTCTGTCTATTTCCCATGAAAAAAAATTTTCCGCATCGACTGCGTGCCTTTTCTTTGATTGAAGTGTCAATTGTTTTAATTATTATTGGTCTAATTACAACGGCTGTTTTTAAGGGGCAGGACCTTATAGAATCTGCGCGAGCTCAAGCAACCTTGGAGGAATTGAATCGGATTAAACTATCGGTTCTGACTTACCGAGATCACTATGGACAGTGGCCAGGCAATGATACAAAAGCCCATTTACGGTTTGGCTCAGGCGTGAATAGTGGCGATGGACGCGGTTTAATTCATGGGGCTGAATGCATGCAAGCCTGGGCTCATCTCAAAGCGGCGGGGCTTGTCGACTCTGGGGAGCCACCTGCGTCTAAACTTGGAGGATACATTACCTTCCTGAGCAATCCATCCTCCCGCTATCCTGGAAATTGGCTGGCCCTTTCGATGGCTTCTGATCGACTTATGGCGGCTTTGACTCCGAAGCAAGCGATGCTTCTTAAGTCAAAGGCCGGCGAGTCCCTCCCTGAAGAAGGGCATCTTATTGTGCAAAGTGCGCCAGGGCAGTCATTAGCCGCATGCCATAATGGTCAGGCTTTTAATCTGCAAAATAAAGCGCAGGCTTGCACTATCTTAATGAAGCTGCAATAGGGCAGGTCTTTATATTTATATCCAAGGTGCCTCAAAACCTTACACGGGTTCCTAGCTTTGAAAGCTATTGGAGATAACTTAGGAAGGGCATGCTCTTCATCGAATGCAAGAGTTCTTCCGCCTTATTGTATTTTGGTGTAAACTCTGTCTATGCACGCACCCTTATTATCTTTTGTCGGCCACTCTTCATTGCTCCAGACGGTGACGCTGGTGAATTTTCGTAATTACACCCATCGAACCTTTGATTTTCATGAGCCTATTGTTGCCTTGGTGGGTGATAATGGTGTGGGTAAGACGAATGTGCTTGAAGCGATTTCGTTGTTTTCATCCGGTCGTGGCTTGCGGTCAATCAAGTTATCAGAAATGAAAATGCTTCAGGCTGCGCAAGCGTGGGTAGT
Organism: Candidatus Paracaedibacter acanthamoebae; assembly: GCF_000742835.1. Classification (GTDB taxonomy): domain Bacteria; phylum Pseudomonadota; class Alphaproteobacteria; order Paracaedibacterales; family Paracaedibacteraceae; genus Paracaedibacter; species Paracaedibacter acanthamoebae. Next base: position 2,468,952 of record NZ_CP008941.1, read on the forward strand.
GTCAGCAAATTTTTCCTTGGGGGGAACGCCCGTTCCCTTTGGTACAGCCTTGGATTATTCGCCGTCTGGAACCGAACGTCGCTTGATTCGTATTAATCAATTGCCGGTCAAAAACCAAGCAACCTTAACAGAATGGCTAAATATTGTTTGGGTTACGCCGTCTATGGCGCGGTTATTCCAGGAAGCGGGATCTATTCGTCGTAAATTCATCGATCGAATGGTTATGGCACTCAATCCCTCGCACACAGAACGACTCAATCGGTATGAGCATTATCTACGAGAACGGAGTCAGCTTTTGCGTCAAGGGGTACAGGATGATCAATGGCTAGCAAGTATTGAGCAGCGTCTTTCAGAAGATGGTGTGGCCATTTCAATAGCCCGATCCCAATTGGTCCGACAGTTGACAGAAGCTCAGTCCAATGATTTTTCTTCGCCGTTTCCTCGATTTTTTGCTCAGATGGAAGGCGAGATAGACCAATGGTATCGCGACAGCACGGCCTTAGATATCGAAGATAAAATTCGTCAAGGGTTGCGGCAATCCCGGCCTCAAGATGCTATAACTGGCGGGGCTGCAATCGGTGCTCACCGATCGGATTTAGCTGTAACCCACTTGGGAAAACATATGCCAAGTGCCTTGTGTTCAACCGGGGAGCAAAAAATGCTGTTGCATGCGATAACCCTGGCTTTTATTCGATTGCTTGATTCTTACCGTGATCGGCTAACACTGTTATTATTAGATGATGTTGTGGCGCACCTTGATCAAGATCATCGCACCTATTTATTTCAAGAAGTTCAGACGATACTGGATAAGGGGGCTAATTTACAGATATTCATGACCGGCACGAGTGCTGGAGAATTCGCAAATATGGGTGCCGTCCAAATTATCCAACTTTAGGCCTAGTCGGCTATAAAATGATTTTTAGAAAGACCGCTCTTCTTCAGATCTGCCGCATGGTGGTATATATAATTTGTCTTAATTGTTATATTAAATTTTATTGTGATGCTGGTGGAAAATAATGACACAGTGGATTGAATTGTGTAATCTAGCTTAACAATCATCTTATTAAAAAATAGAGGGTATTTGA